>NZ_WMEU01000003.1:300000-575184 GCF_009856295.1 Pontibacillus yanchengensis
GATGAAGTGGTCGTCATGGATCTATGAAAATATTGAAGTAAGCCTGGAAAGCACGGACAGTGGACGTCTTGTCATGACGGCGCTCTCCTATATTACCTGGTACTCGATCACCTTTTCCTTCATTTATATGGGAAGCATGGTCATTTCCCATACACTATCGAAGCGGTTCTTCTCGATATGGAATCAGTTGATGTTTAGTGGGATTGTATTGGCGAGTGTGTTGACGTATAACCACATGTACCATGAGCATTACGCCTATATTATTCACTTTTTATTGCTTGGCATTTTACTGTTTTTAATGAATTTTATCCCAAAGCAGCGTTATTTTTACGTGACGTTTCTACTCATTCTCGTCTTTATGTTGTTTTCGGTGCAATGGCTGAATTTAATACCAGCTCTTAGTAACTTTGGATTCGGGACAGATGATTTTGCCGTTAGCATGAAAATTACCGACGAATATTTAACCGATCAAAAGTTGTTTAACACCTTTTCGACGATTTTATTCGGAGTGTTTTTTTTAATAGCGATTATCATCACGACATTGCTTCATTTATTTAGTAAGCAAATGATGATTTCCAGGCAATATCAGCAACAGACGGAAGAATTACGGGAAACAAAAGGCGCGCTTATTGAAACGAACGTGTACAAGGAAATTCATTCCCTCGTACATGATTTGAAATCCCCGCTCGTTACCGTAGAAGGATTAATCTCCTTGCTGTCATTGAAAGTGCAAGATGAGAAGTCACAGTCCTATTTTAATCGAATTAGTACATCGCTTGAAAAAATGAAGGATATGGTATCGGAGATTTTATATGAAGATACAAAGCGGGAACTGGAAGTGCAAGAACTCGTTAATTATGTACGAAGCCATGTCCGGCAGGAAGATCCGAATATAGCTTTTCATATGCAAGTGGAAGAAAATTTGCCAAACCTGTACATAAACAAAATCCGCTTTGCCCGTGCGTTATCGAATGTACTAGAAAACGCACTACGCTCCTTGAAGGACGATGGAGGAAATCTTTATTTGGATGTGGAAAAACACAATCAGAGCATTCAATTTTTAATCGAAGATGATGGACCAGGGATAGATGCAGCATGGTTAGAAACGATATGGGAAGAAGGCTTTAGCACGAAAAACTCTTCAGGCATTGGACTACCTTTTGTGAAAAACGTCGTCCATCAGCATGGAGGAACCGTTTCCATGGAGAGCGAACCCGACGTGTACACCCGTGTGAAGATTGAAATCCCTGTTAGTGAGAAGGAGGACGAAGAACATGATTCTGGTTATTGATGATAATGTAGATATACGGTTCACGATTAGTGAAATTTGCGAATTTGGAGGGTGGAGTATTGAGGAATGCTCCAATGGAAAAATGGGCGTCGCCACATATGATCCGGGTAAGCACGACCTCGTCATGGTCGATTATCATATGCCAGAATGGGACGGCCTGCAAACAGTAAGGGAATTGAGGAAAATCGATGCACACGTTCCGATTATTGTCCTGACGGTAGATGAGCGGATGGAACTGGCTACCCAATTCACAGAAGCAGGCGCGACCGACTTCGCACAAAAACCAATCAAAGCAGCGGATTTGATCTCACGCATTAAGCTCAACTTGAAAATGGCCAAGATGCAAGATGATACCCAAACCGCATTTGTCGAAAAAGGCATCAATGAAGAAACATTGCGTCAAATCAAACGCCACCTCAACCAACAAACAGAGCCGAAAACCATCAACCAAATCCAAAAAGACCTACCCGTCTCCTACCAAACCGTCCACCGCTACCTAAACTACTTAGTGGACATGGGCGAAGTGGAGATTCAAGCCAACTACGGGAATAAAGGTCGCCCGAAAAATACGTATAAGATTATCTAGATAGGAAAACCAGCCTTTCCGGGGAGGAGGCTGGTTTTTTGTGGTGCTGGTGCTGATGGCGCTTGGTGGGCGTGGTGGAGGGAGTTGGGCTGGAGCGGAATAATCGGAAATTTCGGATTTTGCTAGGAAATCGGAAAATTTGCTCGCAATTTCGAAATATTGCTCTGATATAAAAAAAGTTGCTCCCAAACTCAAATCTCGCTCCGAACCGAGCGTCGCTCTGGCATCTGCATGATAGCTCCCTTAACTAACTTTAAGATTAGTTAGCTAAAACCAATTCTGTCCCAGCCACAAATTCCTGCTAGAATCGCTTCAATCTCCACCTGTCTATCAATTTTCGTCAATTAGGTACAAAATCACTGTCGTTGTGGTACTTTTTTACCTTGTAAGGAGATAGGAAGATATTGTATAGTTAATGAAACCGTTTTCACTAAACTGCTGAACGGTTTCTACATAGTGGATATACCCTCACTGGTGAGGATTATCATATAAATATCTAGGAGGAATGATGATGAGAGACAAATTTAAGTGGGCCTCGGTGGTGCTTATTTTTATGCTATTTGTGCAAACGATTGCGCAACCGTTACTGCCATTTTCATCGAGTGTTTCTGCGGAAGAATCGACATCTAGAACCGTAACTCTAGTAGGGAGTTTGCAAGATGAATTAGGTCATAGTATAGAATGGGATCCTGCTGCGGAAGCGACGCAGATGAGCGCAATGGGGAACAATTTTTATAAGTTTGAAGGAAAATTGCCTGCAGGGGAGTATGAATATAAGGTAGCCATTAATGGTAGTTGGGATGAAAACTACGGATACAATGGTGAACCTGGAGGGTCAAATTTAACGCTATCCTTAGAGGAGGAAACCACTGTAACATTCTATTATCATGACGAGACGCATAAGATTACGAATTCGAAGTACTATAATCCAATTCCAGAAGACAAACAACCTAGATTAGTAGGAAACCTTCAACCTGCCATTGAGGAAGGGGATGAATGGTCACCTGCTACCTCGACTGCTATTTTTCATGATACAAATTTTGATGGAATCTATGAATATACAACGGTTGTGCCAAAAGGAAACTACGAATACAAAGTAGCTTTAGGCGACAATTGGGATGAAGCCTATCCATCAACTAATGCCACCCTCAACGTGCTGAACGATACAGAAATTACATTCTACTACAATTCAGATACGAAAGAAGTCTCCACGAATTACTCACCAGAAGGATCAGATAGCTCGGTTGTAAAGGACAAGCTTTTCCATAACACAAGAGAGAATGCCTATCGCCAGCCATTTGGAGCGATTCCAGCAGGAGAAGAGGTAACGCTTCGTCTTGCATCTGGGAAAGGTGACCTCACCAACGCTACGCTATACTTAAAAAACTACCAAACTGGCAATTCCTATAGTATTACAATGGATAAGAAAGCTTGGACCACGGTTGATGGTCTAGGGGAACGAGATTTTTGGGAAGGATCATTCACTCCAGAGGAAAAAGGAGTGTATGGGTATAAATTTATCGCCAAGGATCAAAATGCGACTGCAGAATATGGAGAAGACGCCACCCAGGGTGGAACCGGGAAAGCATTTGATCAGAATGCAGGTCTTTTTCAATTAACCGTATTTGAACCAGGCTATCAAACACCAGATTGGATGAAAGAAGCTGTTGTGTATCAAATATTCCCGGACCGTTTTTACAATGGGGATACGACGAATGATGATAATAAGGAATATGCACGTGGTACGGAACCGATTGAAGATCGCACGTGGGAGCAGCTTCCTGATAACCCGCGCTTAGAAGGGACGGAAAATTATAACGGGGATGGCATCTGGTCGAATGACTTCTTTGGTGGAGATGTTGAGGGTATTCAAGATAAGCTGGATTACATCGAGTCCCTTGGCGTGAACACGTTATACCTGAATCCGATTGCTCATGCAGCATCGAACCATAAATATGATGCGACAGATTATAAATCGATTGACCCAATGTTTGGAACACCAGAAGAATTTCAGGCGTTTACAGAAGAACTGGCCAATCGTGATATGCATCTTATCCTAGATGGTGTATTCAATCACGTTGGAGATGATTCGATTTATTTTGACCGATATGGAAAATACGAAACAGTCGGTGCGTATGAATATTGGTCGAAAATCTACGATCTTATGAATCAAGAAGGCTTATCAGAGGAAGAAGCGAAGACACAGGCGAGAGAATTTTTCGAGGCGGACGGTCAAACCTTTAGTCCGTATGGCTTCCATAATTGGTTCGCCATTGAAAATGAAAAAGTAAATGTCGGAACAGAAAATGAGCATTATAAGTACACAGGCTGGTGGGGCTTTGATAGTTTGCCAGAAATTGAATCCATTCCTGGGGATACCGTCTCCTACAATAGTGAACTGAACAACGAAAAATTTGCAAACTATATTATGTATGACGAAGACTCTGCTTCTAAATCATGGATTCAAAAAGGTGGATCTGGCTGGCGTTTAGATGTAGCGAATGAAGTCGATCCTGAATTTTGGCGTGAATTCCGTGATGAATTAAAAGCAACATCGTTTGCTGGAACGGGAGAAACGTTAAAAGAAGGCGAAAAGCCATTGATTCTAGGTGAGATTTGGGATGATGCTTCGAAATACTTCTTAGGGGATCAATATGATTCTGTCATGAACTATCGCTTCCGAGGAGCAGTTGAATCCTTTTTGAAAAATGGAAATGCTTCTAGTACACAGCAATCCCTGATGGCAGTGAAAGAGGATTATCCATCAGAAGCCTATTATGCATTGATGAATTTAATGGGATCTCATGATACGCCACGCGCCATTTTCCTACTTGGCGGTGGAACAGAATCTGCAGAACGTGCGGAATTCGATTCAAGTTACAGCTATGAACTTGGAAAACAACGTCTGAAATTAGCGGCGATTTTCCAAATGGGGTATCCAGGAGCACCAACAATTTACTACGGTGATGAAGCTGGTGTTACAGGCTCGAAGGACCCAGATGATCGACGCACGTACCCATGGGGCGATGAAGACCAAGAGCTTGTGACGCATTATCAAAACGTAGGCGAAGTGCGAACGAACTACGCAGATCTTTTAGCATATGGAGACTTGCATCATGTCTATGCGGATGGAGATGTAATGGCGTACACTCGTACAAATGGCGAACAAGCAGGGCTGATTGTCGTAAATCGTGGTTATAGTGACAAAACGGTAACGATTGATGTGAAGGATATTTTGTCGAACGGAACTTTATTAACAGATGCACTAGCTAGTGAGTATAGCGTGGAAGTGAACGAAGGGACGGTAACCGTTGATGTAGCACAAATGAGTGGCCGTATGCTGATGGCCGATACCGTAGCATCAAAGCCAGACCCTGTCACGAATGTGACCGCATCTGCGAGCGAAGGTGCTGCTACCCTTGAATGGAATGCTTCCGCAACAGAGGCTATTGAATACGAAGTGTATCAAACGAATATTAAAGGCTCTTTTTATGAAAAAGTAGGTACAACACAAGAAACGAGCTTTACAGTAGGGGCTTTGGAAAATGGACGAGCTTACTATTTTGCGATTAAAACAGTTAATGAAGATGGAAATGCTTCAGCCGCAGTAGAAACGAAGGAAGTTGTTCCGCATTATGATTTAAGTGATGCATGGGCAGGTAGTCTAACAGATATCTCTGATCAGACGTTAGACTTGGCAACAAGGTTAGACGTTACAGGTCAGCTCTATATAGAAGGTGCAACAAATTCAGATCAAGCTGAAGGAGTCATTGCGAAGTTACAAGTGAAGCAACCTGGTGAAGAAAACTGGACTGACTATGATGCTACTTATACCGGCCAAGAAGGCAACAACAATGTGTATAAAGCATCTTTTTCACCAATCGAAGCAGGCGAGTACTCCTATCGAATGGCTTTCTCAAGCGATTTAGGAGCATCATGGATCTATACCGAAAATACGAAAACGTTCACACTATCAAAAGGCGAAGACACAACTCCACCAGCAGATGCTGTTCAGTTAGAGCAACCAACGAAGGAATCTGGTCAAGTGAACCTGAACTGGAGTTATGAGCAACAAGCGGATGACAGTTACATGGTCGGCATTGTACGTGATGGGGAGTTGGTGGAACGCATAAAAGATGCATCCAAGACTTCTTTTACAGACTATGATGTGGTCAATGGCGAAACGTACACGTACCAGGTGAAGCTTTTTGACCAGGCTGGAAATGTCGTAGAATCTAATAAAGTTGAAGTAACACCAGATATTGTGATGGTGGAAGTGACATTTAAAGTCCATGCTCCAGATTACACGCCACTCGGTGCAACGGTAACAATGCCAGGAAGCTTGAATGGCTGGAACACGGGTGCATGGGAAATGTCCCGAAATGGTGCAGTGACACCGGACTGGGAATACACAACAGAGGTGCAAGAGGGAACAGAAATCACCTATAAATACGTCAAAAATGGTTCATGGGATCAAGAGGGCTTAGCCGACCATACACGAGCTGACAAATCAGATGACGATATTAGTTATTACGGTTATGGTGCTCAAGGCACTGACATGAAAGTTGTCGTGGAAAATCAAGGCGACAACAAGATGGTCGTAGAAGACGAAATCTTACGTTGGATTGACATGCCAGTTGTCGTAAGCTCCCCAACGGATGGCATGGAAACAACGAAAGAAGCAGTGACCGTAGAAGGGAACGCGATCAAAGAAGGAAACCTTACCATTAACGGGGAATCTGTTGAGGTTCAAGACGACATGAGCTTCAGCCACGAAGTCTCCTTGCAAGAAGGAAAGAATACGATTGATATTCATATTGAACCATCTGAAGAAAACAAAACGGAGATCTTTAATGGGGACAGTGGAGCAATAGGTAAAAATACGAAAGACATGCAATTAACCGTAACTCGAATAGTCGAATCCACCCCAACGGAGGACTTTTTAGAGGGAGATGCATCAGCAGCAGAAGTAGCCAATTCCTATGTCGAAGCGGTACGTGCTGACGAGAAAACACCAGCAGATATCCGCGAACACCTTGTTCCTACTTTTACGAACGACTCCATGAAAAAATCGGATGAGAAGAAATTGAATGTATTCGCTGATCAAATAGAACGCGAGTTAAACAAGATGCAAAAACACTATTCGAAAAAGCAACAAGAGAAATTTATCGATAAAGCAGCGAAGAAAATTACGCATACGTTAGAAAAGATCAAAGGGATTTAATGTAGAAAACCAGCCTTTCCGGGGAGGAGAGGCTGGTTTTTTGTTGCTTGGGCTGCTGTTTGGCGTGGTTGGGAGCGCGGCTGGAGCGGTTTGATCGGAAATCTCGGATTTTGCTCGCAAATTTCGAGTTCTGCTCGGAAATCAGAAAAATTGCTCGCAATTTCGAAATATTGCTCTGAAATCGAAAAAGATGCTCGCAAACCCAAATCTCGCTCCGAACCGAGCGTCGCTCTGGAACCCGCATCCTCGCTCCGATATGGCGGGTGTCTCCAATATTTTAAAACTCGCTCCAAAATCCGCAAATCTCGCTCGGAAACCAAAAAGTGCCCTCTACAAATTAGCGATTATCCTCCCGTCACGCTCACACGTCACAGCCCCAGCTACAGGACCACCTCAATCCTCAAACTGATTCGTCGTTTCGGTTAATCGATCAGCGGAGCTGGCGACTTCGCTTGAGGCGTTTTCAATTTCTGTAATAACGTCTAATAGTTGCTTCATTTCTTGCTCGATTGTTTTGTTCTGGGACAACGTTTTTTCCATGTCTTCTAAGATTTTAACGAAATATTCATCTGTTTTGGACAGGCTTTCGCGTTCGAATTCCACATACTGATCAATTTCTTCGATGGAAGTCGTCACGTGGGAGCTTTGCGTATTCACTTCTTGAATCAACTGCGACACGGTATGAGTGGAATCTTTCGTTTGCTCAGAAAGTTTACGAATTTCGTTGGCTACGACTGCAAAGCCTTTCCCATATTCTCCGGCACGGGCCGACTCAATAGAAGCGTTCAATGCTAGTAAATTAGTCTGTTCTGCGATGCCCTTCACGATATCAATAACCTCTGTAATCCGTTTGGATACTTCGTTTAGATTGTTGGCCTTCTCTCCGATTTCATTCATGCTCGTCTTCATGCGCGACATATTCTGGTGTTGCTCACCGAGTTGCTTTTTCCCTTGCTCAGATGTTTTCTGTGTCTTTAAGGAAAGTTCTGTACCTGTGTTAGCCATATCTACTACGTTATGGGACTGGGAAATCAATTCTTTCAATGATGCATTGGTTTGTTCGGAAATGGCAGCAAGTTCTTGGGCGATGGAGCTGGATTGGTGCTGTAAGTTTAAGGTGTGAGTCTTATGCTCGTCTCGAATCCGCTGGTGTTCCTGCTCATACGATTCAAGCACGATTTGCTGTTCAAAGTTCATCAATTTTGTTGTCGAATGGATTGCTTGAATGATGTCGTTTGGATGGTGGATATACGCTTTGAAAATATCAATAAGCGAGTTTAATAGATTCTGGAATGCAGCTATGTACCATTTTGTCTCCAAGCCAACTTTGACATGCATATGAGCAATACGATAGCGTTTCTCGATAAAGGACTGATCGATTTTTCCTTCGAATAATTCCTCAATATGTACCTTCAATGTTTGCTTCAAACGTTCCACGGAACTGTGCTTTTCAATAATCTCCAATAGCTCACCTTGACTTGTAATGTTGTCATAAAAGTCCTCGGTTATAACCTCTAAATGTTCCTGAACCATCGGGTGTAGTGTTCGAATCACTTGCAAATCTTGTTTCGTTAATCCAATGGAATTCACCTGTTTCTGGAGAGAACCAGGCACATCCAACGTAACGGATTGTGAATCCAACTCCACGTCAAAAATACTTGCAGACACCTGTTGATGCTTACCTAACATACGAAATTTCATAACGTCTTCTTTTCCTCCTATTTCCACAATCTTGACAAATATGCCCATTATCACTATACCAATACCAGTATTTTGGAGGAAGATTTTTTCTTGGAAACGAGTCGAAAGTCTCATTAGAAAAGATGGTTGAAGTGTATCTTCACTTTTTTGAATAAAAATGAAGAATATGTTCACTTATCGGGTGAGTTTTGCTATGATAGGTACAAAGAGTTCGTTAAGAAAGAGGGACCGAAATGAATCAGCAACCTCCTATTCAAGGAAAGCTAGTCTCCACGATTAATAGTTATTACCCTTCTCTGACTAAGTCTGAGCAGAAAGTGGCTTCGACTGTGCTTGAAAATATCGAGGCGGTGTTGTACGGATCTGTGACCGATTTAGCTGATCGAGCAGGTGTAGGGGAAACGACAGCCCTACGTTTTTGTAGAAAAATTGGCTTCCGAGGGTACCAAGAATTTAAATTAGCTATCGCGAAGGATTTATCCAATCCTACGAGTGAAGAACATGATTCGGAAAAGCCGGTTACGCTCTCTCAATCCCTTGCCACCCATGCCAAACACACAATAGATGAAACGTTACAAATGGTAGATGATCAAACTGTCGATGAGTGTATTGACGCTCTAAATGCAGCTCATACTATCCATTTTTTTGGAGTTGGAACGTCAGGAGTAACGGCAATGGATGCGAAGATGCGATTTTTGCGAATTGGTTTTCGAACGGATGCCATCATTGATCCACACGTACAGTCCATGACTGCAGCTACACTTGGCGAAGGGAATGTAGTAGTAGGCATTTCGGTAAGTGGAAGTACAAAGGATACGATTGATTCTTTATCTATTGCCAAGGAAAATGGAGCTACCGTCATTGTAATTACGCATTATGTTCGTTCACCGATTACAAAGATAGCAGACTATGTTTTACTTAGTGGAGGAAGGCAGTCTCCACTAGAAGGCGGTTCGATTGGGGCAAAAATGTCACAGCTCTATCTAATTGATATATTAAGCACAGGACTTGCGATATACAGAAAAGAGCAATCTGTAGGTATGAAGCAAAAAACAGCTGATTCTGTGGTGGATAAAAGCTATTAATACGAACGTGGCTAATAAACTTTGTAAAGTGGGTGTCTGACATGCAGCAAGTAATTGGAATTGATCTAGGTGGTACGAATCTACGGGTTGCTGTTGTGAATGAAGATGGAACGCTTGTAAAAGAGACCTCTACTCCAACAGATTCAGATAGGGGACCTGAGGCAATTATTGAGGACATGATTCGGTTCATTACAGATTTTCAAGTGGAATTCCCAGGTATTACAGGAGTAGGGATTGGCTCTCCTGGGCCGCTTGATGCTGAAACTGGTGTTATTTTAAATCCACCCAATCTTCCTGGTTGGAAGCATGTTCCTTTAACGAAACAAATTAGGGAAGCGGTGAATCTTCCTGTTTTTCTAGAGAATGATGCGAATGTGGCTGCGTTAGCTGAAGCTACATCTGGTGCAGGTGTTGGACACGAAAGTGTGTATTATATTACATGGAGCACAGGAATAGGCGGTGGCTTTGTGTTGAAAGGCAAGCTTCAACCAGGATCTGCAGGCTATGCTGGAGAAATTGGCAATATGATTGTTCAGCCAGGTGGTACGCAGTATGCAACGCTAAATCCAGGTGCTTTAGAAGCCGTGGCCAGTGGTACAGCCATTGGCCTGGAAGGTAAGCGTCAATTAGGTATTGATGGCGGAGCCGAAGTGGTTTTTAATCTCGCCAATAAAGGGAATACTGAAGCAAAGAGGATCATTGACGATGCGATGGATTACTTGGCGATTGGAATTGCCAATATCACCTTTGCGTTAGATCCATCATTGTTTATACTTGGCGGTGGAGTCATGCAAGCTGGTGATGAATTACTTACATCCCTCCATGAAAAAGTTCACTCTATTTTATATGAGGGACAAAAGGTGGAAATGAAAAAAGCCACGCTTGGAGGTAAAGCGGGTGTAATTGGAGCAGCACAATTAGCCTTAGCTTAATTTAATAAAAAAGAGGTGCAAGCCATGCTACTGACCAACGGAACGATATATACGGAACAAGGCAAGAGGGAGAATGGATCCATTTTTATTGATAATGGAAAAATTGCATCGCTTAATCGGAATCGAGCTACAGGGGAACATCAGGTCATTGAACTACCTGAATCGTATAAGATCATTCCGGGGTTCATTGACCTGCACATTCATGGTGCTGGGGGAGCAGACATGATGGATGCGACACCAGAAGCATTAGCAACGATATCAAAACGGTTAGCAGAAAGAGGCACGACGAGCTTTCTTGCTACGACGATGACACAGGCTGACGAGAACATTGAGGCAGCCTTAAAAAATGCAAGAACCTGTATAGACCACCAAACAACTGGTTCAGAGATACTTGGCGTTCATTTGGAAGGCCCATTTATTTCGCCAGGACGTGCTGGAGCTCAACCTTCTGAGCACATTCGGAAGGGTTCTGTGGATATGTTTCAACGTTGGCAGGAAGCGGCGGGGAACCATATTCGTTTAGTAACGCTAGCCCCAGAAGAGGATAACGATTATGCTCTTACCTCTTATTTAAAGGAAACGGGCGTCGTTGCGTCCATTGGTCATTCCGATGCAACGTATGAACAAGTGAATGAAGCAGTCGAAAAGGGGATTACCCATGCCACGCATCTTTTTAATCAGATGAGAGGATTACACCATCGTGAACCAGGTGTGGTGGGAGCAACTATGTTAAATAAAGCGATTCGAGCAGAGTTGATTACCGATGGGTTCCACGTTAGCCCTGCGATGATCCAACTGACGTATCAACAACTCGGCCGGGAACGCTTAATGTTAATTACAGACGCAATGCGGGCTCAGTGTATGCCTGAAGGAAAGTATGATCTAGGTGGACAAGATGTTTTTGTAGAAGGGGCCATGGCAAAGCTATCTGATGGCACATTGGCGGGAAGCATTTTAACACTCGATCAAGCATTGAAAAATACGATGATTTATACAGGCTGTTCTCTTGAAGACGTCATCCAAATGGCTTCGTACAATCCAGCCAAAGAATTAGGCATTCAGAACAAAAAGGGGAGCATTGGTGTTGGGAAAGATGCCGATCTCGTCGTGCTTGATGACAACAATGAGGTATATATGACCTTATGCAAAGGTGAGGTTCACTATCGAAGGGAGGAATCCGAATGAAAATCTATGTAACAAAAGACAAAAAAGAGATGAATCAAAAAGCAGCAGAAATCATTCTAGAACGCATCCAAGAAAAGCCTGATATGACACTTGGCTTAGCTACAGGAGGCACACCAGAAGGAACCTATGATGATCTAGTAAACGATTATCAACAACATGGCACCTCCTATCAAAACATTACTACATTTAATCTAGATGAATACGTCGGATTGCCTTCAGATGATCCGAATAGTTATCTTTCCTACATGAGAGAGCATTTATTTCATCATATAGATATCCCTCTTGAGCAAACCAATCTGCCAAATGGAATAGCTGAAGATTTGGAAGCGGAATGCGATGAATATGAAATGAAAATTCATGGCCATGGTGGAATCGATCTCCAACTATTAGGCATAGGGGAAAATGGTCATATAGGCTTCAACGAACCTGGTACTGCGTTCGGTAGCAAGACACACGTCGTCGAGCTAGCGGAGTCAACACGTGAAGCGAATGCACGCTTTTTTGACTCTAAGGAAGACGTGCCAACTCACGCCATCACGATGGGGATCCAGACGATTTTAAAATCAAAAGAAATTCTTCTCCTGATTTCCGGTGAGCGCAAGCAAGAAGCCTTACTTCGTCTACTACACGGAGGCGTATCCGAGGACTTCCCAGCAAGCGCCCTTAAAGAACACCCGAACCTAACCGTCATTGCGGATGAAGCAGCAATTGAAAATAAAAGTGTCGTCGACTGATTTGACTTAGGAGTGAGGTAGACATCGTCTGCCTCATTTTTGTGTATAGGAAGCTATAAAAATGTTGGCTTATGCATAACGAAGTAAGTTATAGAGGCCACGTCCAACTCCTCCCCCCTCAGGTTCTTAAGTAACACTGACTGTGGAGAAGTTACCCATGTGAGTTCCATGAAAACTAGTGAACTACTATTTTTCACCTAACGATGTATATCCCAACGAGCCCTCGTCCACACTGATGGTAAAACGTAAGGGATCGATGCCTATGAGACCACCGCGCATTCGACGCTCGTTGTTTAGCTTAGCATTGGTTATTTTTGTGATCGGCCTCATGTTTCAGGAGGATTTCTGGACAAAAGCTCCTGGAGAGGTGGAAGAGGAAGAAACAGAACCTGTTGTCGAAGAAGAGGATACGCCTGATGTGCAGCATTCCAAAGACTATAACCATAACAATCCAAAGGTGAGTCCACTAGAAATTGAGGATGCACCGGTTGATATGGAAGAAGGAATGGCTGACACTGACCACGTTTCGTTACTATTAATCGAGGATCAACAAGATGAGATTGCAAAATTGACTTTTGTAACCATGCAGCCCGAAACGAACACCGTTTATGTATCCAAAATAAATTCGTACAAAGTTGCAGCGGAAACAGAACATCTTCTGGCAAAGCTCGAACGCGATATGAAGTACCCTTTAGACTTTTACATTCGGCTCGATCAGGAAGCCATTGAAACCATTTCTGAGAGAGCATTAGAAAATGAGTATTTTAAAGGATTGTTAGAAGAACAGCTTAGTGATGCGAATCTAATAGGCGCCAAGATACCAGAAGTGAATATTGGTACGATGTTAAAGGATATGACACAACTATCGTTTAGTACATTGCTTTCGCTTAACCAGTTAGCTTCTGACTTGCAACAAGAAGTAGAAACAAACTTATCCATTGGAGAATTGATGGTGCTTCGAAACAAAATTGGAATGGATACACTGACCAAGCCAATGAATGTAGAGGAAGGCTTTTATTTTGAGACCTTGCCAGCTTCGAATGAGATCTCTGATGAACAACAGCAAGAGATAACCTCCATTACAGGTGTTTGAACGCTCCTTTTCGATAGGAAGGGGTTTTCTTATTAGGGCGGAGGCGAATTGGAGCGAGAAATGGAATATAGGAGCCACTTTCTCGAAATAGGAGCGGGAATTAAAATATAGGGGCAACTCCCATTTTCCCGGCGGTACGCGGAGGGCGATTGGAATGCTGGTGCGATTCTTAGCTTGCGAGCAACTTTTTCGATTTCGGAGCAAAATCTGAAATTTGCGATCAACTTTCGAAATTTCCGAGCAAACCGCCCCCCCTGCTCACCCCAGACAACACCCAAAATGAATAAAACTTCCACTAGAGTCATCCCCAAACCCGTGCTACAATATAGAAATTGAGTTTTTTTACGGGGAGGGTATCATCATGAAAGAATTCCCAACAGATGACGATATTTCTAGTGTTGTAACGCTGTTAATCGATACATACAATGTTCCGGATCGCCTCATAAAAGGGATTATGGGGAAGGAGCAGGTGAATCAACTGAACCGCATGCTTCAGGATTTTTCCCAACAGACGATGGGGTCGTATCAAATGGCTCGTTTGGTCGTGATGCAAAAAGGAGCGGATGTGTTCTCGGGTTCTGGGCAGTCCATTCGAGAGTTGCGTAAGTTTTTGTTGAAAAAACTAAGCGACGATGCAGTGAAAGCAATTTATGAACAGCATCCGAATCCCAAGAAGAAGATTACCACGCCGAGCTATATGTACGGGGAACTTGCTGCGAAAAAGTGGATCCCCGGGGGGAGATGGCCGAAAGCATTTGTGCGGGCGCTTGGGTTTCCTACTATTTTTGCAGGCTTGAGCCAAAAGGATGGTAAGAAGAAGGCTGTTTATGAAGACGTGACACCTCAGAAAAAGGTACCGAAGCTCGTTCCGTATCAAGAAGATATGAAGCAGCGCATGCTTAAAGTCCTAAATCGGGAAGGGAATCAAACCCGCTGCATGCTTTCTTTGCCAACTGGTGGCGGGAAGACGCGCATTGCAGTCGAGAGTTTTATTGAATGGATGCATCCTAGATTTTATGACGGAAAGTATATGTTATGGATTGCTCAAAGTGAAGAGCTTTGTGAGCAGGCGATTACGTGTATTTCCGATATGTGGATTGATAAGGAATTTTCGGAGAGTCTACGAATCTATCGTTATTTTGGTGGGAGCGAACCTGACCCAGATGATTTAACTGGTGGAGTTGTCGTCGCGAGTATTCGCCAAATCTATTCTCGTCTACAAAATGACGATCCTTTTATTCAAGAGGTATTGCAGGATTGTGGTGCGATGATTATCGATGAAGCCCATCACGCTGCTTCCCATATGTATGCTCAGCTGTTTGAAAAAGCAGAAGAGCTTGCTGGAAAAGGACTGTTTGCCGTATGTGGCCTAACCGCCACCCCTGGGCGTAGCGACGAGTCAACATATACTTTGGTGGACCGATTTGAAGCTTACCTAATCAAACCTGAATTTCAGTGGAGCGAAACATATCATCGAAATCCGCTTGCTTATTTCAGGGATGAGGGGTACTTAGCTCGACCGAAGCATATAGTATATGAAAATAATAGTCGTCCCATTGAAGTAAAGGAAGAGGAAGTATTTGATCACTTTGGCGACTTTGCGCCAGAATTTTTACGAGTGCTTGCTGCCGATCAAGAGCGGAACAAGTTAATTACGAAGCGCTTGATGGAAATTCCGCACGGTGCTCCTACACTCGTTTATGCATGCACAGTGGAGCACGCCGAATTTTTAGCAAGTGTGATGAATGCGCTAGGGAGGAAGGCTGTTTCGATTTCAGCTAAAACATCCAAAGCACAGCGAAATATGTATATCGACGCCTTTAAACGAGGCGACATTGAGTTCTTGTTTAACTACGGAGTACTGACAACGGGCTTTGACGCACCGAAAACCGAGTACATCGTCATCTGCCGACCAACCACGAGCGCTGTCCTTTATGAACAAATCATCGGCCGCGGCTTACGTGGACCTAAGTTCGGAGGCACCAGCGAATGTACCATCATTGATTTTGCCGACAACATCCTAAACCTGGGCCCACCCCTTGCCTATACACGCTTCCACCATTTATGGGAGCTGAAGGAAGAGGTGCTCCCGGCCAAGTAAGTCTATCTTCTGTTGGAGATAGGCTTTTTTTGGAGATGGGAGCATATGAGCGACTTTTTCCATATTTGATTGAGATAGCAAATATAGGAGCGACCACCTACCATAAATGCATTAAAAAGCCCGCCCCACAAAGGGACGGGCTCGTGCTCATTAATATTCCATTACAATCATATCCCAGTATTGGATTTTCGGTAGAGTGAGCTCTACGTGACCATCTTCTTGCGTGAATTTTAGCTGGGAAGGGAGGCCGTTGTTCCAGTCAGGTGATGCGATCCATACGTTTTTTACTTTTTTCGATTCAGCGATGGATAGCGATAATTCTTGTTTCATGGCAGGTTCGGTTTGGGTGCCATTCGTATCGCGCCAGTTCATGTGATCGGTGTTAAAGTAATTAAGGATATGGATGATTTTTTTATCTTCTTTCTTCTTTGCAAATGTGTATAGTTCTCCACGAGCCGGTTTATCACTTAGTTGGACCCATTGTGAGGTGGTGATGTTTAGCTCAGCTGGCTGCACATCATCTCGGAGAAGGTTTTCATATGCGACCATGAAGTCATAGTATTTTGTTAAGTCTTTTTTCAAATTTTCAGGAATGGTGAGATTGTCATGTGGAAAATATTCCTGAGATAACATGTGCTCACCAAGCTCCAAGTGGGCCCCGCCTTGGGCAAAAATTAGCGCGTCTGTGTAAAGAACACTGGCAGGATTAAAACTGCCTTCTTTATTCGATTTTTTATAATTCAAATAGGCCGCAAGCACTTGGTTCTTTTCATAATTGGATAGACGGTGGTTCTCGATCAACACGTCGTTCAAATCAGCGTAG
The DNA here is from genome assembly GCF_009856295.1 of Pontibacillus yanchengensis. Classification (NCBI taxonomy): domain Bacteria; kingdom Bacillati; phylum Bacillota; class Bacilli; order Caryophanales; family Bacillaceae; genus Pontibacillus; species Pontibacillus yanchengensis. The sequence continues at coordinate 316,756 of NZ_WMEU01000003.1, forward strand.
GTGGTAATGGGATCCCACAACTCGGAATATAAAAAGGGAGTAGCTGATGAGTCCGCAATTTGTTCCTGACCAAACTGATTTACAGCATTCATGACAAGTGTTTTATCTGGGAATTTTTCTTGTGCAGCTGTTAAGAAGCTCTTATAGCTATCTAACAGGTTCACTTTTTCCCCTTCTGCATTGTACACGTCGCCTCGATCACCAAGTTGGTCTATGTGCCATCCGTCAAAATTCAGAGAATCAAAAACAGTTTGTTGCTTCGAAAAGATATAATCCTGCCATGCTTGATTGCCTGGATTCGTTAAGGTGATATCACCTTTCCAGCTATCAGGAAGTTCATGGGTTGCGAGTTCTTCTTGTTCTTCATCTTTATAAAGGTACCATTCTTCTTTTTCGCCATCTTCTTTTTCTTTGGCTAACGTCCCGTTTAAAAGGTTATAGGACATCGCAGCCATGTTGTTTTCATGAGCTAAGTTGATGTATTCTTCTACGGTTTGAAAAGATACAGGTTGATTAGCAATATTGGACCAGCTTTGCTTAGGCTCCCCATCCTCGTTCATTTTTAGAGGTTGCTGGTGTTCATCATGCCAATCGTAAAATTGAAGACCATTAATATGATATCGTGTCAAGTTATTGATGACCTCTTGTTGCTTGGAATCCTCCATATCAGAAAAATCGGAAAGAAATCCGTAGCGAGGAAAGGTTTCCCATGAAGAAGAGACATCAAGTGCAATGGTTTTCCCACCACTTGTGTTGTGCAGAGGGACGACTTCCACGTAATACCCACGATAATCTGCTTTTGGTGTTTGCCATGTCCATGTGAACGTTTGATCGGTGACTTGAATAATCTTTTCATGAACCGGCTCGTCTAAATGGTAATAAACAATCTTTACGTCCATGGCGTGATTAGGTTTTTTCGACAAAGTTGCCTCAAAATTCACGGTGCTTTCTGGATGATATTTTGCTTTATCTTTTGATATGGATGTCAGATTGATGTCTTGTCCAACTGGTTTCTTTTCGTTAGGGGCTTCAAACGATTCATCTTCTGACCATAAAAATCGAGCTGGAATGATGAGTAATAGTAAAATGCCAAGGAAAATAATCGGTAACAACCAACGTTTATTCATGTAGCCCCTCCTTCTTTTTTATAGTAAAAATTTTGTGTATTAGAGGCGATAAAAGGTCTTTTTTATATACAGCAAAAGCAACTTCTTATATTTTACCACATACAAAAGACTAACAGGGCGTACCTGTTAGTCTTAAAGTGGCTTTTGATAAGGAAACTTATGCTTACAATAGGGATTGGAGTTGGTGTGCTCGTTAAGCACTATTATACATTACGACCTCTGCCTCCTTTTTATGGGGGGTTACGTATTTTATTGTGTATAAAAAAACTGCACATATCGGGAGCAGTCTCGGTGGGATATCGGCGAGTTTCGGTTAGTTATCCGCGCCATTTTGCATATATCAGCGACTTTTACAGTTATTTCTGCGAAAATCCTATTTTATCTGCGACTTTACCAATATATCAGCGACTCTAGCTAGTACTCCAGCCCATCCACTCCACAATCTCGCTGCCAACCAAAAAAAACCAGGCACCCCAAGGATGCCTGGTTTTCTCTTTATTTAATCTCTTCTTTTTCAAGAATAAGATAGTTCAGTTCTTTGCGTGGAATCTTGTTGTAATCTTCTTTTTGTGTGAAGTAGAATACGATTCCGATGACGATCCACACCGCTAGCGCAATGTAAGATGGTGCGGATAGGGAAGATTCTAAGAACCACAATGTTAATAATAAGAAGAAAGTGATAGCACTAAGCATGCCTAGTGCAGAAAAGGCTTTTTTGCCTGGTGATTCCATCATTTTGAATGCTGTTGCACAGCAATAGAAATACGCAATTGTTACACCGATGGAAGACATGTCTACAACCCATAGCAATGCTTCACGACCAAACCAAGGGGCGATCATGCATAGTAGAGCTGTGAAAATAATGCCTACATATGGTGTGTTGTATTTTGGATGTAGACGATGGAACATATCTGGAAGGATACGCGCACGACCCATCGCAAACATTAGTCGACTTGATGATAAGAAAAAGCCGTTTAAGCCTGTGAAAATACCCATTGTTAAAGCAAGGGCAATCACAAATACTCCGATTCGTCCAAGTAGGCTTTCAATCGCTGCACCTGTTGCCCATGAAGATTGCATAGCTGCAAGGTCCTGCCAAGGCTCTAAGCTAGAAACAATCAGGATCATTGCAGAATAAGCAAGTCCAGCGGCTAGAAGTGCATACACAATTAATTTAAATGCTTTTTCAGGAGGGAAGTTGAACTCCTCTGCTGCTTGTGGAATGTTATCAAATCCAACGTAAGCCCATGGTGCAATTGCCAAAATAGCTAAAATGGAAGCAATCGCTGGCTTGCTTGGATCAAATAAAGGTTGCATGTTCGCAGTAGATGCCGTGTCGTTTAGGAAGGCACCAATGGCTAGTAGAATAATTCCAGAAAGCAATACCATAGTAAAAATAAATTGAGTTCGTCCGGAAAAACTAGCACCGCGAATATTCAATATCGCAAAAACAATCAAGGCAATCGTAGATATTAATACTTCACCAAGATAAACATCCCAACCAGCTACAGTGTACAGTAGTCCAGTTTTCACTATTCCTGGGAATAAAAATTTACCTAACAATGCTAAAGCGGATGCGTTTAACGCAACAATACAAATATACCCTAACGTCAAGAACCAACCGGCTATAAATGCGTGGGTTCGTCCAAATCCGATATAAGCGTACGCAAATTCTCCTCCAGAAACCGGGAAATGTTTAATTAAAAAACCGTAACTTACCCCAATTACGGTCATAAGTACAGCTCCCAATAACAACCCAATAACAACGGCTAATGGACCTTTTCCGCCCATCCAATCAGTTGGTAGTACAAACGCTCCCCAACCAACGGCTGAACCGAACGCAATCGCCCATACCCAATGGGGTTTAAGGGTTCTGTCTAATTTCTTCCTCTGTGGGGTTCCCATAAGTAATAAATCCTCCTATTGTGTTTACAGTACCTACATATTATACGAAAATGGTGCCGACCGATGTCAAATCAGAGCAGATACCCTCACAAGTTTTCACTACCGATTCAGCTCCCGTATCCGCTTTCTAGCTACCCTGTAGCCTAGTTTTTTCTGATTTAAACGTTATTATGAAAAAAACTGTACATTTCCTAGAAAAAAGAAGAAATTTGATGAAATGACACTCACAAATATTGGAAGGTGAAACGAACTAATCTATAGCATCGTCTAATAGAAAAAGTTTTCATAATATACAATTTTATGGTTTAATTACAATGCGTAACGGAAATATGTTCTAACGTTGGAGTATTTACATATATTGCCGAACTGCTAGGAAAAGGATGAAAAAAATGACGTATAAAGTAGAAGTGGCAAAATTATTTTTTAGAAGAGAAGACAGTTTTTTTCAAATCAGAGAAGCTGAGCGTCTGACTGGACTCTGGAAGCGAATCCTGTTGTTCCTTGTCTTAAGCATGCTTGTGTTTGGTTTCACATCTTGGAAAGGGTTGGGGATGGAGCCGTTATCGTGGCAAGCAACAGATTGGTCGTTTGCTACATATGAATCGATGAAATTTTTCTTTCTAACAGGACGACTGATTTATGCTCTATTATTCTCGCTTGTCATCCTTTTTTTTACGCCGTTTATTTTTTGGATATTCACAGGAATTCCATATCGTAAACTTATTATTGTGCAACTGAATGTGCTGTTTCTTATGTTAATCGAACGATTGCTTTGGGTTGGATTTGTCCAGTATGCAGGGTTGGATTGGTTTCTATCACCTCTCTCATTTGGCATTATTACTGCGTTAATTACAGATCATGTATGGACAATCTATCTATTTGGAGCTATTTCATTGGTTCAACTATGGGCAATGTGGTTCCAGACAAAAGCACTTGTCGATTTTTCAGCAATAAAAAAGTGGAAAATGGCCATCCTGGTGTTTTTCTTACACTTATTTTATTGGGCAGCAAGCGCAACATTAGCTTATTATGACTTATACTTATTTTAATATTAATGGCAGGGATTGTGAGGAATCGAGATGAAGAAAAAAACAAAAGTAAGGCTGACTTTATTTGGGTCTCTGCTGTTTGTTGCTGTGAATATTTTTTTGGTCTGGTTCGATGAGAAAGAACTTACACGTCTGTCATACATAGAAGAGTGGGAGCAGACCTTTGAAGAGGATTTATATAATGAAATTGAAAATGAAGGAACATTCCAATCCTCTACTGTAGAATATTCGTATTTTGATAAGCAGGCAGGTTCTTTTAAACAGTTTTTAGTTGAAGAAGGCGAGCAAGTCGATGTTGGCGATGACTTATATGAATATGTTGTTCGAGACTATCAGGCTGACAAGCAACAACTGGAGAGTGAACAAGATAAGCTCGAAGGTGAAATTGATGTACTAGAAGATTATGTGGATGCAGTGGAAGATACAGATATCCCTGAACCTGAAGAGGATGAGCAACCTTATGTGGATGCGGAACTTTCGAAAGCACAGCGTGAGGCCAAAGCGAACATGATGCTAGAGAAAAAAGAGGCTCAACTCGAAGTGATAGAAGATCAATTAGATACATTATCCGATAACGGTCAGGTCATTCAAGTTGGAAGTCAGTATGAAGGTACGATCACAAATATCTCAGAATCGCTTGATAATCCGGCTATAACCATTAAGCAAGATGAATTGGTTGTAGCAGGGAAGGTTCATGAGGGAGAACGAAATGAAATCCAAGAGGGTATGAAGGTTCGAGGAAATCTCTTGAATCAGAACCAAACGTGGGAAGGCGCACTAGAATCTGTGGCGTCCTATTCGGAATATGAAAAAGATGACACTAGCTATTACAACTACACCATTGAATTAAACGAACAGCCAGAAGGAGCATTACAGGGCTACCACACTACTGCTTCTTTTATAACGGGTGAAGCACAAAACGCTCTTACAGCTGAAATTGGCTGGATTCAAGAACGACTGGAAGAAATAAAACCAGAAGAACCGGCTGAACAAACCGATACAGAAGTAGAAGACAACAGCACCGATGAAAGCGAAACGCCTGACCAACCAAGTGAAGAGGAAGGCCCTGCTGCATTCGAAAGACAACGCTTTATGTGGGTGATGACCTCTGATGGAACTACCCTCACAAAACCGATTGAAACGGGACTCGTGATGGGTGACCTCGTACAAATCACAGATGGAGTCGAGCTAGGACAATGGATTGCCGACGAAAATGAAAGTCAATTCTTTGAAGGTGGCACATTCTTAACACCGATTAATCGGGATCACTTAACGCTAGAAACAATCAAAGCACAAGAGAACTGGTGGAGCTCTATGAAAATGGGGATCCTTGTTCGATAAGAGGAAAATGAGGTTGTCATACGGGCAACCTCATTTTATGTATTGTGGTGAATGGTTGAATCACGGGAATAATTGATTTTTTGCGAATAGTGAAAGTGAGGATAAAAGTACTACTCTAGCGAATATATGAACATTTTCGCAAAAATCCCAACACAAACTCTGTTCAAGGAAAGATGTATATTCTTTTGGCGTTTACATGTCTAGCTCCAGTGCCCAGCACGTGTAAGGAACCATCCTAAAAAGGAGTGAATAAAATGAAAAAGCTACTACTCACGGGTTTTGAGCCTTTTTTGCAATTCCCAATCAACCCGACAATGAGCATTGTGGAAGCTTTGCAAGGGGAAGTCGTTGGTGAGTTTCAAGTTATTGGACACATTCTTCCAGTTGATTTTAATAAAGCAGGAACCACCATCAAGGAACTTGTTCAAGAAGAAGAGCCTGATGCGGTAATCGCACTTGGATTGGCTGGTGGTCGATACAAAATAAATCCAGAACGTATTGCAATCAACTGTAACGACGGGGAAGCAGATAACGAGGGACATACACCTGCTGGTGAAAAAATCATCTCAGATGGACCTGATGGCTTATTTTCAACGTTACCAGTTCAAACTATCGTGAGTCAGTTACAACAAAACGGGTATCCAGCCGAAATATCGAATACAGCAGGGGCATATTTGTGTAATCACGTCATGTATCAGGTGCTCTATGCACTCCAGGAGACAACTGTTCCCGCTGGCTTCATCCATATTCCGGCATCCCATGAGTTAGCAATCGAGCATCAACGCATTCCAAGTTGGGCGCAAGCTGATCTAACCAAATCAATCCGTATCGCGATCCAATGCTTATAATCCGATATGAAAAGAGGTGAAGGACGCGATGCAACCACCTCGTCAGAAACTAGTCGTTACCGTGAAAGACCCATATCAACCAAAAGCCACGCTTACCGCTTATGAAAAAGAAGCAGACGTCTGGGTTCAAGCGATGCCAACCATGGAAGCGGTAATTGGTAAACGTGGCATCCCTAAAGAAAGAGAAGGCGATCAACGCACACCAATCGGAACGTTTCCACTAGGTACAGCATTTGGATGGGGAAAGGAGCCTGCTTCCCTTCGTATTCCGTTTCGTGCAGTGGGGAAGGAAGATTATTGGGTGGATGACGTCACCTCTGAAGATTACAATCAATGGGTGCAATTTCAGGGAGATCCTACTACAAAATGGGCGTCATTTGAGCGGATGACGAACCCATTGTATAAATACGGTGTTGTCATTGAATACAATACCAATCCGATTGTAAAAGGGAAGGGAAGTGCCATCTTTCTTCATGTGAAGGAACCCGACACTCGCTATACGCAAGGGTGTGTGGCTGTATTAGAAAAGAATCTAGAAAAGCTATTACAGTGGCTGGACGCTAGTAAGTATCCGGTTATTCAAATTAAAGATTCATGAGGGGAGACTGCTTGAGAGCGGTCTTCTTTTTTTGTCTATTGAATGTGTGTGGGGTTGACGACTGGTGTTCCGAGCGAGAATTCAGGATTTGGAGCGACTTTCTCGAAATAGGAGCGAGAATGGAAGACCCACCAAATCACAGCGGAAAGCTAACATCCGAGCGCCCTGCCCCTCTCTAAATCCAGCACACCATCTAGTAAAATATAACCGCATGATTCGACTCGTTTCTCCCGTTTCATCTAGTTATCCGTTTGTGCACAAACCTAATTGAGATATAATGGAACCATTTCAAACTAGTAAAAATAAGAAGGAACATATATTACACATTTTACCATTCATGCTTATTTTGTTAATCGCTGTGATGGCGCCTGGGGTGGTTAGTCATGCAGCTGAACAGTCAGAAATCGACAAGCTGGAGAAACGGTCCGATCATAGTGTTGTTATTAACAGGTTATACAGATAACTACGTGTATATCAACAATCCTTATGGTCAAAAGAACCAAAAACTGAATCGTAGTCAGTTTGAAGCAGCATGGAAACAAATGGGCAGTCAGGCTTTAGTGATTAAGCATAAACAACAATAAAAAAGAGCATCACCGCTTATGGTGATGCTCCTTATCTTCTTAATAATTATTATGTTTGTAACTCTCCACCAGCTCATCAATAAACGTTATTAAGTCATCTCTCAATTCGTCTTGCTCTAGGGCAAGTTCGATCGAGGTTTTGATAAATCCTAGCTTCTCTCCTACGTCATAGCGACGACCAGCGAATTCATAAGCGAAGACGTTCTCGAATTCGTTTAGCTTTTGAATGGCATCTGTTAATTGTACTTCATTTCCAGCACCAAGCTCTTGGTTTTCAAGGATTTCCATGATTTTTGGTGTTAAAATATAACGTCCCATGATGGCAAGATTGGAAGGTGCATCCCCTTGTTTCGGCTTTTCGATAAATTGGCGAACATGATGGAGAGCTTCATTTTGTTCAGTTGGGTCGATGATTCCATAACGATGCGTTTCTTCATCAGGTACGGCTTGTACACCGACGATGGAAGATTTCGTTTCCTCATATTGTTCAATCAACTGCTTCAAACAAGGTTTCTCTGCTCTTACAATATCATCTCCAAGTAGAACGGCAAATGGCTCATCCCCAATGAATTTACGGGCACACCAAACGGCATGTCCAAGTCCCATCGGTTCCTTCTGGCGAATATAATGAATCTCCACTTTAGACGATTGCTTCACTTTTTCTAGCAGCTCTAGCTTCCCTTTTTTAATTAAGTTGTCTTCAAGCTCAACAGCATGGTCAAAGTGATCTTCAATCGCACGCTTCCCTTTTCCGGTTACAATAATGATATCCTCAATACCTGATTCGATAGCTTCTTCTACGATGTATTGGATAGTTGGTTTATCTACAATCGGTAACATCTCTTTCGGCATTGCTTTCGTAGCAGGTAAAAACCTAGTTCCGAGCCCTGCCGCTGGTATGATTGCTTTTTTTATGGTCAAAGCAAAACATCTCCCTTCCACACTAACTATTTCTTGTCTATTATTATTAAAGAAAGTATAAGTTGTTCGCTCATACATGTCTAGCTCCAGCGCCCAGCAAGCTTCCTGCACCTCCTTGCGATAAGTCAACATCGAATCGCTACCATTCTTCGTGTTTCCTTTATCTCATATGGAATCAGGGGAAGTTCGATTACAAGCGTTGCCTCACGCAGCAACATCGAACCAACTCACGTCCTGTGGGCAGCAGTTTGTACGTCGCTAACCGGGCGCTTGCGCTTTTGTTATTATAATACCTTTATTAACCAAAAATATAAAAAATAAGAAAAGGTGTTCAATATGTAAGCTATGTTCCATTCCCTATTTCTAAGTTTTCAAACGTCATTATAGAGAGGAGTTATGTTATGAAAAAAATAGGATGCTGGTTGTTGCCACTTACTTGGATGGGGGTTCTTTTTTATTCTTCTTCCACCCCTTACAAAGAGCAAAACATTAAGCCGTTTATGAAGACAAATTTGGACCTGTCCTTTTTAGAACCTTACCTACAATGGGTTTCCTTTACCTACCATCATACACAAGTCAGTATATCAAATCTAGGCATAGAAGGGTTAATTGAATTTTTTATTCGCAAAGGAGCTCACTTGTTCAGTTTCTTTTTGCTTTGTTTGTTGATTTATATTGCGATTCAACAGACTACGAAAATGAAACATGCTACTCAGCTAATCCTCAGTTTCTGTCTAGCTATTTCCTATGGTGCTATAGATGAAATTCATCAACATTTCACGTCAAATCGTACGCCCTATGTTGGAGATGTTATCGTAGATGGATTTGGTGCATTGCTTGCAGTTGGTCTTTTATTCCTTTTTTTTTTCGTTCGTTCGACAAAAAAACAAAGCGAATAGTGTAAAAAAGTGTAAATTCATAGTATGATAATCAAGAGGTGATAGCAATGGAGCATATAACGGAAGAGCATTTACAACATATACTGACGTCTTTAATTGATATGGCAGAGCGAAGCAAAATCCTTACGACAGATGAACTGTTACAACAACTCATAAGAGAACTGAAGACTCATCCTTAATAAAATCAGTGTATTGTTTAGGCTTCGCTAAAGTATCTCAGAGGTGGGTAAGTAACTCTGAGTTTTTTACTGTTGAAAACAATTTCATCGTACATACTTTGTTAACAATTTCATGCTAGATTAATGATATGCAAAAAATGTCAGATTTTCATATAATGTGAAACGTATTGAGGACCTTAAGCGTCAAAAATAGAGGAGAATCCTACATTCGTCCAATGTCGGATGGCTTGCAAAATCTGTATAATTTTAGTAGGTAAGTAGTAAAAAATAGGGAGGATATTATGATACATAAGTGGAAAAAGCATCAGTGGTTTGTTCGCGTTCTTTCCATTCTAGTAATCTTCCAAATGGCTGGAGCAGCATTTGAGATCCCTTTACTAGATCAAAATGAACATTCCAAAGTATCTGCAGCAGGATATGAAGTGAAGAAGGAGCAAACCGTATCACCAGACGTAAACTATAAAAATGAAGAAATTGATTCAGGAAGCTATGAGCAGTCTACATATGTTATGGAAATTGGCGTTGACGGACCCAATTCTACGATTCAAATGACGTATCCAGAACCTTTTCCAACGTTAGATCCTGTGACGACACAGGCTCAATCAATTGATGAAGAAGGAAATCGTGTGCTTGGATCCATCAACGGATCATTCTTTCACGTAAATCAGGCGTTACCAGCTTACTTAATTTCAGAGAATCAAAATATCTTTAATTTAGGGGCAGTTTCGGAAGACGCCAATGGTTATATGAGCGTTCCGACAGCATTTGGCATGACGCCTGACGGACGTGCCATGCTAGGAAAATATGAGCTGGACCTACATTTTGAGTATGATGATGAATCGTACACCATTGATTCGTATAACCGGGAACGTGGCGCCGATGAAATCATTCTGTACACACCGAATGATCGTTTTGATTGGACGAAAACCAACGAATACGGTATGGAAATCGCCGTAAGTGGGTTAGACAAGCCTGTTGATAGTAGTCAAATTAAATTCGGAGATACAGTCACGGGAGAAGTTGAGCTAATTAAAGAGTACGGTGATGATGCTCGTACAAAAGTACCTGATGATGGCTTTGTACTATCCATTCAAGGTGGAGCTCAAGCAGCGAAATTCGAAGATGTAGAAGAAGGAGATAGCATATCCCTTCAGATCAACAATGATGACATGTGGCAAAACGCCGACTATATGCTTGCAAGTGGACCGATGCTTGTGAACAACGGTGAGGTTGACTTGAAAATGAATGAAGATAGCTCTCGTGCAGGCGCGCGAGCACCTCGAACAGCAGTAGGCATTAACAAAGATGGATCGAACGTATATTTCATTGCTGTAGATGGACGTCAGAATGGCTATAGTGATGGCATGACGTTAAAAGAATTTGCTGAATACATTGAAAGCAAAGGAATCTATAAAGCTATTAATCTAGATGGTGGTGGCTCCACTACGATTACGGCGCGTGACCCAGGAGATAAGCTGCCTTCTGTTATCAACAGTCCATCTGATGGATACCAGCGCCCCGTTTCCTCGACACTACATGCTGTCAATACAGCTGAGACAGGCGAGCCAAGTGTCATCAAAGCTCATAAAGAGGAGCAAGGGAAGGTAGTAGAAGGCTCCTCTGTTGATGTAGCCGTTGACTACCTGTTAGATGAAAACTACTATCCGCTAGATAAAAGCCAAGTAGAATTATCTGTTGAAGGCGGCGTAGGCCATATGGATGGCAAAACGTTCGTAGCCGACCAAGCAGGCTCTGGGGAAATTGTAGCTTCAGCTGGTAACGCAACGAAGAGTTTACCAATTGAAGTCGTCGAAACAGTGGATCGTCTCGAAATCACACCTGAAGATGTAAAGCTAGGTACAGGCACAAAACAAACCTTTGATGTACAAGGGTTCTCGGATGATAACGAAAAGATTATCTTTAACAAAAACACAGCAACTTGGGATACGGAAGGCTCCATCGGCACCATTTCTGACGATGGTGTTCTTCAGGCTTCCGATAACAGCGCAGAGGGGGCCGTTGTTGTAAATATCAATGGACATGAATACAAAGCATCGGTTTCTGTAGGAGGCGTACGACAAATTCTTGATGGTTTCACTAGCAGTTCTGCCTGGGATTTTGACGCCATTCGCGCACGCGGTACCAATCGTATCAGTCAGGCATTTGAACCAGTAGCCGCTGGCGATACGTCGATGCGATTTGAATATAACTTCGCTACTGGTGATGAAGGTATAGCTGCTTCATACCTTGTACGAAACAACCCTGTCGAAATGGATGGTAGACCAAATCATATTGGCATGTGGGTGTACGGGGATGGCAGTGACCACTGGCTAAGAGGTAAATTACTAGATGGTACAGGCAAAACGTACACTGTTAGCTTTACCGAAGAAGGAGAACTAGACTGGAACGGCTGGAAGTATGTAAAAGCCGAAGTTCCAGATGAAGCGGCCTTACCATTATCTGTGCATAAATTATATGTAGCGGAAACGAGTGAAGATAATAAAGATTATGGTGTTCTATTCTTAGATAAACTTCGTGCAGCTTATAATGATAACGATGACGAGATAGACAACTTACAAGAATATGAATTTGTAGAAGAAGACAAAGAATGGAAAATCACCTTTAATACAGCCCTTCGTTCCTCTACCGTTACCAATGAAAACATTTATGTAGAAACCGTATCAGGTGAAAAAGTCGAAGGTGACGTGACCCTGAACAACGCCGAAGATGTTGTAACCATAGAAGAACCAGATAACGGATACACCGGAAACCAATTTTATAAATTAATCATCAAAGAAGATGTTAAATCTAGTGGTGGCGCTGACATGCGAAACCCAGTAGAAAAAGTCTTCCAAGTAGATTAATAGATTAAAAGCTGACTTGCTGTGATGGCAAGTCAGCTTTTTTGTCTAGTCAAGAAATTATAAACGGGTTGAGGGATAAAGTGATGTGGCCACGTCCAGCTCCAGCGCCCAGCAAACTTCCTGCACCTCCTTACGATAAGTTAACATCGAATCGCTGTCGCTCTTCGTGTTTCCTTTATCTCTAAGGACTCAAGAAGTTCTGGGTTGGGGTTCGACTAAGATCGCTGCATCGTGCAACAACATCGAACCACCCGCGTGTAGGCCGCAGCATATACGTCGCTAAACGGGCGCCTGCGATTCTGTTCTACCTTACGAAAGTTTAAATTTATTTAAAGGGAGATCTAAGTCTGTGTCTGCACGCCAAAAGCTTACCAATCGCTTTTCTATAGAAGTGAAGTTTCTTATATGGTTCTACTTTATTAATTCAAATCTTTTCCCAACATTAACTTTACTGTTTGACCCAATATATACTTCAAAATTACCTTCATCACTACTCCACTCTAAATCGGAATGATAATAACGTAATTGTTCTTCTGTTATTGTGAACGTGACAGTCTTTGTTTCTTTCGGTTCAAGGTGGATTTTTTCATAGCCTTTTAGTTCTTTTACTGGGCGTACAACTTCACCTGCAAGGTCCCTAATATACAATTGGACTATCTCATCACCAGCCATTTCCCCAGTATTTGTCACGTCAATACTAGCTTTGATTTGTCCAGTAGCATTTAGTTGTGTCGAGGATAAGCTAACCTCACCATAATGATAATTGCTATAACTTAACCCAAACCCAAAAGGGAAGAGTGGTTCATTCGGTGCGTCTAAGTATTGCGAAGCGAATCGCTCTTGTGCATCCGGTGCCTCTTTTGGTCTACCTGTATTAAAGTGATTATAGTAGACTGGTACTTGTCCTACAGAATATGGGAATGACATTGTCAATTTAGCAGAAGGATTTACATTGGCAACTAAGATATCGGCAAGCGCATTGCCTCCTTCTGTACCAGGATACCATGCTTCTAGGACAGCGTCTGAGTTTTCTACTACTTCTCGTAGATCTAGAGGACGTCCATTAAATAGGACTGTGACAACCTTCTTGCCTAGTGCTTTGATTTCTTTTAATAATTCCAATTGAACTTCTGGAAGACGAATATCAACACGACATCCTGCTTCACCACTCATGTCGGACTCTTCCCCAAGTGCTAGAATAACTACATCAGAGTGTTCAGCTGTTGTTATTGCTTCGCTAAATTGCTCTTCTGATCCATCTTCAATATTGCATCCTTTTGCGACTGGAAGTTCTTCAGATGAGAGAGCGGCTTTTAAGCCATTTTCAAACGTGACAGTGTCCTCACTTGCCCCTTTCCATGACCACGGTCCAAGTATATCTGTGCTAGTGGAGAAAGGGCCAATTAAAGAAAGGTTTTCCCCTTTTTTTAAAGGAAGTGTTTGTTCATTTTTTAACAAAACAATTGATTTGGTAGCCAGTTTCCTAGCTGCATTTCTATGTTCAGGTGCTAATACAATTTCTTCTTCTTCTTTTTCATTAGCAAAACGGTATGGATTATCGAATAACCCGAGTTTATCTTTTAGTGCAAGAATACGGGATACGGCTTCATTAAGGGTTTCTTCATTTAACTTTCCTTCATGGATTAATTCTTCCACATAGTTCACGTAACATGAAGTCATCATCTCAATATCGACGCCGGCTGTTAAGGCTTTTTGAGCAGCTTGTTTAGCATCCTCTGCTACGCCATGTGGGATCAACTCTTTTACTGCACCCCAATCAGATATCAATACTCCGTCAAAATTCCATTCACCTCTCAAAAGGTCCCGCATTAATTTTTTGTTGCCTGTTGCCGGGATTCCATTCAAGATGTTGAAAGCTGTCATCACCATTTCACAGCCTTCATCTAAAGCTGCTTTATAAGCAGGTAAGTAATACTCGCGCAGCATCCATTCCGACATGTCCACTGTATTATAGTCCCGCCCCGCTTCAGGAGCTCCGTACGCTGCAAAATGCTTTACGCATGAAGCGACATTATAGGAGTTATTAGATAAGTCACCTTGGAACCCTCTTACAAAAGATCTTGCAAAATCACTATTTAATAAGGAATCTTCTCCAGTAGACTCCATTACACGTCCCCATCTTGGTTCCCTAGATAAGTCCACCATAGGAGCGAATGTTACATGAACTCCCGAGACGGAAGCTTCTTTAGCAGCAATTCTTGCACTTTCCTCAGCAAGGTTTTGGTCCCATGAACAGCTAATGCCTAGAGGTACAGGGAAAATGGTTTTATACCCATGGATAATATCAGACATAAATAGAAGTGGAATACCTAATCGATTGTCTTTCATATGTTGTTTTTGGATATGAATCGTTTCCTTTGCCCCTGAGGCCCCTAAAACAGAACCTGTGTCTTCTATATCCTCATATGAAAGGTTCATATTCTCCATAGGTCCTGTTATTTCTCCCTGATCAGAAGCTCCTTTAAAGAAGGGAGTAGCTAGTTGGACAAGTTGTCCTACTTTTTCGCGTAATGTCATTTTGTTTAATAACGTAACTCTCTGTTCGTGATCCATAATAACCTCCTAAATCGAAATGTATCGAAACGTTTCGACTTCTTTGTAGACCAAAGTATAATGAGTGTTTTTTTGTAAGTCAATAGAATAACCCTTATAAATTAAGGTTTTATATTATTTTTAAAAAAATCAAAAAAGTTATTGAAAGCGAATACATGGTTCATTACAATGAGTAATATGAAACGTTTCGATAAAGAAAAAAAGGAGAGGTTCCCTAATGAAATCGAAAATAATCGTTCTGCTTATGGTAACAGTCATCTCGGTAGCTGTGGTTGGTTGCTCTGGAGGTAGTGAAAGCGAGTCTTCTTCAGATGGAAATGGGAAAACAACACTTTCTGTTTGGGCAATGGGTGCAGAAGGTAAGAAGTTAAAAGATTTTGTGGAGAATTTCGAAAAAGAAAATGAAAATATTGATGTAGAAGTTCAAGCAATACCTTGGGGCAAAGCGCACGATAAATTATTAACTGCTGTGGCATCAGGGGATGGACCAGACGTTTTACAGTTAGGTACAACCTGGATGGCTGAATTCGCAAATGCAGGTGCTTTAATGGATTTATCAAAATATACGGAAGATTACCCTTCTTTTGAGAAAGATAACTTTTTCGAGGGATCTGTTTCCACTATGACATACGAAGACAAAGTGGTTGGTATTCCTTGGTATGTAGATACACGAGTACTGTACTATAGAAAAGATTTATTAAAAGAAGTAGGGTATGAACAACCTCCTGGCACATGGAAAAAGTTAAAAGAAGTCTCGGAGAAACTTGCTAATCGAGAAGGCGGAGAGTACGGTTTGGATATTGATCGTCAGGATCAGCTCAATCCTTTCATATTTGCTTGGCAAAATGGCTATAGCTCAGATGTGCAAAATAATGATATGAACTTTGATAGCCCTGAATTTATGGAGGCTATGGAATACTATGTAAGTTATTTTGATGAAGGATTAAGTCAAAAAGAAAAAGGCGCTAACATCATTCCTGCCTTTAAATCAGGCAAGAAACCTATGTTCTTTAGTGGGCCTTGGATGATTGACATTATTAAAGAGAAAGCACCAGACCTAGAAGGCAAATGGGCTACGGCGGTCATGCCAGAAAAAGAAACCCAGATGTCCAGTATGGGTGGTTCTAATCTAGCTGTTTTCCATAACACGGAGAACGTGGATGCTTCACTCAAATTCATTTCTCATATGACACAAGTTGATACACAAATAGATTGGTTAAATACGAGTCAAGTACTTCCATCTAGAAAAGAAGCTTGGGAAAAATCGAAACTAAATGATGATCCTATGTATGCAACCTTCGGAAAGCAACTTGAGAACACGACCGCACCGCCTCAAACAGAGAATTTCGAGAGAATTGCACAAGAATTACTAAGTACGCTAGATAAAGCGATTGTAGGAGATGCGGATTTAGAGAAAGAACTAAAAGAGTTAAATAAACAAGCCAATAAAATTCTTAAGGAAGAGTAACCTCAGTAGATGCAGGTGAAATAGAGGAGATGTTCACCTGCATTTCCTTCCTTTTTAAACGTTAATAGATTAAGAGGATAGTAGCGGTGAAGTAGTAAGGCGTATTAAATATTTGAATGTGTGAGTCTTTAGTTCAACTAGGCCTTAATTGGCATCTAAAGGATCACCTCTCGGCAAGGTGAAGTTATGTTATGAAAGAGTTAGGTGGTGTAAATCATTGAATCGCTCAGCAAAAAATCAAATTAGTAAATATCCATATATTTTTATTGCACCTGCTGTGATTTTGTTAATCATTTTCAGTATTATACCAATATTAATTGCATTCGGAATTAGTTTTACTGATATGGATTTAAAGGGTTTAGCTAACTGGTCTACAGTAGACTTCGTAGGGCTGAAAAACTTTAAAGAATTGTTTCAAGATGAAGTTTTTCTAAAATCCGTGTATAATACGTTGTTTTATGTTGTGATTGGAGTTCCGTTAGTCATTATTTCTTCTTTATCAGTGGCACTAATATTAAATCAGGGAACTAACTGGTTATATCGAACATTCAGGGGCGTATATTACTTACCTTCTATTACAAACATTGTAGCTATTGCAGTTATTTGGGGATTTTTATACAACACTGATTATGGGTTACTCAACTATATCCTTACTGAGCTAGGGTTAGGAAAAGTTCCTTGGTTGCAGCATCCAACAGTAGCGAAAATTTCTCTCATTATTTTAGCTGTTTGGAAGGGTATTGGCCTGAATATGATTATCTTTCTTGCAGCTCTACAAGGGATACCGAAAACGTACTATGAAGCAGCGGAGATGGACGGTGCAAATCGATTTCAAATCCTATTTAATGTCACGCTTCCGCTTTTGAGATATGCAACGTTCTTTGTAACAGTAACCACCCTAATCGCTTGGATGCAATTTTTTGAAGAACCTTTTGTCATGACAGAAGGTGGACCACTGAACGGTACAATGTCGATTGCACTATTTATTTATCAAGAAGGCTTCCAATACAGTGAGTTTGGATATGCAGCGGCTGGATCATTCGTCTTGTTTGCGTTCATTATTGCTGTCACCTTAATCCAGTTTAAATTACGAAAATCAGACACGGAGTATTAATGGTAAAAGGAAGGGGCGAAAAACATGGGTGCAAAAACCAAAAGCAACCGGATTGAGAGAGGAATTATTACGACAGTAATGGTTTTAGGTGGTCTGCTGTTATGCATCCCTTTTATATGGATGTTTCTAAGTGCTTTCAAACCTGAAAGTGAAGTATTAGAATTTCCACCTACTATTTTTCCTGAGAATCCTACTATTGAAAATTTTGTACAACTATTTACCAAACTTAAATTTGGGGTTTATTTAAAAAACACTATTATTGTTGTTTTAGCATCCTTTGTAGGCTTACTGTTTAATGCAATGGCAGGGTATGGTTTTGCGAAGTACTCTTTTAAAGGGAGAGAGAAACTGTTTTTTCTTGTCTTATCTACAATGATGATTCCTGCTCAAGTTACCATGATTCCTGTCTATGTTCTCTTAAATAAGATGGGGTTAACCAATACAATGCTAGGTATTATCTTACCGACTCTTGCAGTAGCGTTTAGTATCTTTCTATTTAGGCAATTTATGACTACTATTCCAAATGATTTAATTGAAGCGGCACGGTTAGATGGTGCTGGAGAATTCTTTATCTTCTTCCGATTAATCATACCTATTGCGAAGCCAATCTTTGCGGTGCAGGGAATTCTAACATTTATAGCGGGTTGGAATAGTTTCTTATGGCCATTAATAATAGCGAGTGATGATGATTTATATACACTTTCTGTAGGATTATCCCTATTACAAGGCCAATATTCAGGGAACTTTGCTTTGCAAATGGCAGGAGCGGCCTTTATGGTTATTCCTATAATCATTATTTTCTTCTTCTTCCAAAAGTATATAGTTGAAGGATTTACTATGTCGGGTCTTAAATAACATGAAATTTGATTTCAAAAAGCTGAATAATTTAAGCTCTCTTTGTTACAATTTAATATGGAGGAATTGATGATTATGCCAACGATTAAAGATGTAGCCAAAAAAGCGGGTGTTGCTGTTTCTACAGCTTCCTATGCTTTAAGTGGTAAAGGTAAAGTTAGTGCTTCCACGTTAGAAAGAGTGCGTAAAGCAGCTGTAGAGTTAAACTATCAAAAAAATGGGTTTGCTTCAGATCTGAAAAGTACGAGAACTAATACCATTGCCTTGATATTAAGTGACTTGTCTGGGCCTTATTATTCTGAATTAATTAAAGGGGTCCAAGATGTTACCTCTTCAAATGGATATGGTCTTATTGCTTGCAGTTCTATTGGGGGAAAGGAATCGACAGCAAATAAGTTTTTACGGGAAAAACGAGTGGATGGAGCCATAGTCCTTGCCCATAACATAGACGATGATCTCTTGAATTTATCGGCAAATCAAAACTTTCCAATAGTAGTGTTAGACCGAAACTTAGCAAATGACCACATCATTCATGTTGAAGTGAATAATGAAGATGGTGCAAGGAAAGCCACAGAGCATTTGATCGAGAGAGGTCACAACTCGATCGCTTTTGTAGCTGGCCCCAATGATTCCCACGATAGTAATCTGAGGTTTAATGGTTATATAAACGCTCTGGAAAAAAACAATCTAACCTATTATTCCCGGTTTAAAGTGACGGGTGATTTTACTAGAGATGGAGGCTACAGAGCTACTAGAATGCTAATTGCTCAACAAACTTTACCCGAAGCTATTTTTTATGCAAACGATGAAATGGCAATAGGAGGTCTTCAAGCTTTAAAAGAAAAAGCAATTAAAGTTCCAGAAGATATCTCCATCATTGGTTATGACGACATTCAGCTAGCCGAATATGCATTTCCATCCTTAACGACTATTCGACAACCAAAATATGAAATTGGAGCTCTTTCTGCTCACATGATTCTTCAAATATTATCCGGCGAAGAAGTAGAAAAGGAATATATGTTAGAAACTGAATTAATACTGAGGGAATCCGTTAAATAAGTTCTAGGACTACTTAAATCAAAGAGCTTCTTAGTATGTTATAAGGCATTGTCTGAAATACCACATATTCTACTATAGATCACTCTAGATTATTATAAGAGAGCGAACCGTTGGGATGAGAGCATTTCAATATAGTAAGTGCGACATAATTCACACATCTTCAAAGCATAAAAAAATCCTAGCACTCTCAAAAGTGCTAGGATTTTTGTCGACAAGTATTATGCTTCGATATCAATTGGCTGCATGACACCTTTTTCAGATGCAACGCCATTCTTGCTCTTCCAGCCAGGGTGAATCATTAGCATGTAGTCTTTCCCTGTTTGGAGATTTTTGGTTGGATTTAGTAGAAACGTATCGTTGTCGCTAGATGTTAGGGTGAAATCTACTTCTTTATGTCCAAGCTCAAAGAGATGGATAGAGTCTAAGATAGCCTTTTTGCTTGTCGCCATGCTTACATTGATTTCAAAGGTTTTAGAAGCTGGTACTGTATCTTCTTCAAAAGTTTTATAGGAATACTGATCGTTTAGAGCATCCAAATGGGCTTTTGTTAAAGGTTCTTCTGTTTGTATGTCCGGTGTGATTCCTTCACTTTGAATCGGATTATGTTGTGGTGTGAAAAAACGTGCTGTCGTAAGCTTTAATGCACTCTCGTCCGGAAGCACCATTAACTCCTGCAGTAAACCTTTCCCGTACGTTGTTTCCCCATATAAGGTTGCTGCATCATAATCTTGTAAAGCACCGGCAACAATTTCGGAAGCGCTGGCGCTATTTTCATTGATTAGAAGAGAGATAGGTTCTGTTAATTGCTTGTCCTGTTTCTGTGCTGCGTACGTAATGGTTGCATCACGGTACTCAGCAATTAAAGCTGTTGGAACGTTTGGGAAAGCTCCCACTACTTCTCGGGCAGCAGAGACATAACCACCTGGATTATTCTGCACGTCGATAATCCAATGCTCTACGTCCTCATATTTTGACGCTGCTTGTTGGAGTTCTTTCCCAGTGTCTTCAGCAAATGTATGAAGTTGTACATATCCTATATTTCCACCTAACCGTTCACTTGTGATAGAAGGGAGTTGAATATTCCTTCGGGTGACAGAAACAGTCTTCTGCTGCCCCTCTGGAGGTTTTACAGTGACATCAAACGTAGAAGATGTTACTCCTTTTAGAAGCTCAATCGTTTCACTCACTGACTTGTCAGCTACTAGTGTCCCGTCCACACTAATTAAAACATCCCCGGCGGAGAGCCCTGCCT
The DNA here is from genome assembly GCF_009856295.1 of Pontibacillus yanchengensis. Taxonomy (NCBI): domain Bacteria; kingdom Bacillati; phylum Bacillota; class Bacilli; order Caryophanales; family Bacillaceae; genus Pontibacillus; species Pontibacillus yanchengensis. The sequence goes on from NZ_WMEU01000003.1 coordinate 337,393, forward strand.
CAGATGCAGGAGTTTCAGGAAACACTTTTTGCAGAATGATCGAGTCCTTCTCTTTACTAAGGGATACGCCAATACCAACCATGTTTTGATTGAGGCTATCCTTGAAAGATTGAAACTCATCTTTCGTAAAATAGGTAGAGTAAGGATCCAATCCATCTAGGATGGTGGAAACGTCTTGATTTAACGTCTCCTCATCCAGTTCATCCACATATTTTTCTTTTATAATCTCTTTGATTGCTTCCTCATCAGCGGCCTGAGCTGTAGGGGTTACAATCGATAGTGCTAGTGATAATGGTGCTAATAAGGCAATTGCCTTACTCCTGTATTTCATATGATAACTCCCTTTCTATTCATTTATATAAGTGTACCATGTTCTAGGTCTTCGTTTAAGGAAAAAATAACCATTAGAAGAATTGAAAGTCTCTTTACAATAATCCTTCCAAAACAGTATGATATATGAAGGAGGTTGGTGTCATCATGAAAAAGAAAAAAGTAAGTGTCTCAGTTGAGGAAGATTTATTTAATCAGATAGATGAAAAAACGAAAGAACTAGGTATTAGTAAAAGTGCTTTTCTTTCTTTTTCAGCAAGTTTCTTCCTTCACCAGTTAAATGCTACGGAACAAAACGTAGGAGACAATAACATAAATGTGTATCAGCTTATTAAGAGTAATATCGAAGCTCAAGAGGAAGCAAAGGAACTAAATAATAAATCGTAAATCGGCCAACGAACGATGGTTTATGTGCACTCACATCCAGTTCCTCAAAATAAGATATCCTCACGTGAACACTTCTCAATTGAAAAAACCTGCTATCTCTAATGTAGATAGCAGGTTTTTTTAGTGTCTAATAAACTACATGTCTATTATGCGCATTATCCTTCTTGGTTTTGCTGGGTAGGATAAGCTTTCCATTTGGAAAGATCCAATGCGTCTGTATCAATCATGGCGCGTGGGAAAATGAATGTCCATGGTTTGCTTGTGTTTGCTTTTACTTCGAAGTTATCTAGCTGGAAACCACCTCGTGCCACAATTTGGCCGGAAGCATCTTCGAATTGTAAAGGCAATTGTTGAAGGCTAATGTTCTTTTCGCTGCCATTACGAATAAGCATGGTCACGTGTAAATCGCCATTGTCTGCTTGAACAGCCTTCAAGCCCATGAAATTGACTTCTCCTGGTTTAGGAGGCTGCAAGGATTCTGTGTATTCCTTAAGCTTTTCTAAATCTTCGCTTGCTAAGGATTGTTGCCAGCTTTCAGCAAGATCAAGAGAATGCTTTTGTGCCGATTTTTTTAATTCGAATGCTAACTTCCATCCTTCTAAGGGGATGTCTTCAACAGGGACAAACAAATCGTTCTCATCAAAAATAAACGGATAAGGACGGCTTGATTTAGCAGGTAACTCACCTAGTGAGGATAAATCGAATTCTTTTCGACCTAATTTTGTTCCGTCTTCTGTCATGAGAAGGAGTGTGGTTTCATTAAAAGAGATTTTCTTATTTAATGAGTTACGCACAAATGCACCTACGGATATTTGGTCATCCATGTGGTGAAGCTCAAAGCCAGCTAATGATATTTGGTTTGGTTTTAAAGGAGGGTGCTCATTATTCATAAAACGATACACATACACTTCTTCCTCATCAAGCTTCCAAGAAGGGTGGAGGGAAAGCTCTGTATCGACCTGTTCCTCAGAGCTTTCTTCTTGCACATCTTCTAATAATTCATTTGCATCCACTGTGGAATCATTGTGGCGTGTTGACTGTTCGTTTTCTTCATTTTTTTTGCGTTTCAGAAAGTTAAGCATGATTGCTCCCCCTACTTTTTATTTTTTTTACGAATGGCTGTAACAAAACGAGCGAGTTGAAGGACCATTTCTCGTTTGATTTCAAACATTGTATGATTAAAGATATCAAGACCATCATTCTGATAAAGACGAAGTGGATCCTCTTGCTGGTACTGACGAATCCCAATGCCTTCACGAAGACGGTTCATCATCTCTAGGTGACGAATCCATTGACGGTCAATGATCATTAAGGCCACTTGTTTCAAACGAGATTGAAGCATTACATTACTGCTTAATTTTTCTATTTCGTCGACGTACGCATCAGCTGCTTTTTTCGCGTACTCCTGTACATCGGTTATATCTTCAATATGCTTATCTTTAAGATTCGTTTCGATGATTGGGGCAGCTCGGTTAATTTCGGTTTCTAAGTGCTCAAGATTCCAATTCTCTGGGACGATGGTATCTGGACATTCCTTTTCTACAACCTGCAACAAGTAATCTTCTACATAAGGAAGTATGATTCCGAGCGATTGATTTGTCTCAAGAATTTGATTACGTAGGTTATAAATCACTTCACGTTGATCGTTAATGACATCATCTAGTTTCAAATTAAATTCACGAATATTAAAATTACTACCTTCAGAAATGCGTTGAACGGTATCGACGAATTTGTGGATATCTTTGTTTTGGATTAAGCCATTTTCATCTGCCTTGATGGATTTCATTTTACGTTCTGTTTCTTCGGCAGCATAACGATGCATGAGTTCATCTTCCATGGAGATGATGAATTGGGTTGAGCCTGGGTCCCCTTGACGTCCAGAACGACCTTTCAACTGATTATCAACACGACGGGACTCGTGACGCTCCGTTCCTAACACGTGAAGACCACCAACTTCAGCAACGCCTTCACCTAGCATAATGTCCGTTCCACGACCTGCCATATTCGTAGCGATCGTTACTTGTCCATATTGTCCGGCTAGGGAAATGAGGCGCACTTCTTGTTCTACACTTTTTGCGTTCAGTAATTCATATGGAATGTTTTCCTCATCTAGATACTCAGCTACTTTTTCCGATTGTAAAATGGATGTCGTACCAATTAGGATAGGTTGTCCTTTTTCATGGCGCTCTTTCACTTCTTGAAGCATTGCGCTATATTTCTGGTCTTTGGTTAGATAGATACTATCTTCCAAGTCTTCACGGATTCTTGATTTATTTGTAGGGATTTGAATAACGTCCATATTGTATGTATGCTGGAATTCCTTTTCTTCCGTTTTAGCTGTACCAGTCATGCCAGTAAGAATAGGATACATTCGGAAGTAGTTTTGGATCGTAATGTTAGCTTGCGTTTTATTTTCTTCCGTAATTTCCAGGCCTTCTTTCGCTTCAATGGCCTGGTGTAATCCATCAGAAAGAGTACGTCCTTCCATCATACGGCCAGTGAACATATCGATTAATTTCACTTCACCTTCATGGACAATGTAATCGACGTCGCGTTCAAACATCACATGGGCGCGTACTGCTTGAATAATATAGTGGTATAAGGTCTGGTGTTCTAAATCAAATAAGTTGTCCACACCAAAAGCGCGTTCTGCTTTTGTCATACCGTCTTCCGTTAGATTGGTCGCGCGAGTTGTTTGATCGAAGTTATAATCCTGTTCGGGTTTAAAAGACTTCGCAAGCTTCGAACATACTCGATGTAAACGAGCGCTCGCCATTGTCTTTCCCGCTATAATAAGAGGGGTCTTGGCCTCATCGACTAGCACACTATCAATTTCATCCACAATCGCGTAGTGGAATGGGCGTTGAACTTGTTGAGTCGGTTGCTGGGCCATATTATCCCGTAAGTAATCAAAGCCAAATTCCGTACCTATACCGTATGTAATATCTGCTTTGTACGCTCGTTTTTTCTCCTCGGGAGATATTTGTGGGACGTTCAACCCAACCGTAAGTCCTAGAAAATCATGAATTGGTTCCATCATTTCAGCGTCGCGGCGAGCTAAATATTCATTGACCGTAATGACATGTACGCCTTTTCCTTCAAGGGCACGTAAATAGCTTGCTAGTGTTGCAACAAGGGTCTTCCCTTCACCAGTTGCCATCTCAGCAATGCTACCTTCTAGTAACACAAGGCCACCGATTAATTGGACATCAAAATGACGTAATCCCAAGACTCGATTTGAGACCTCACGTACAACTGCAAAAGCTTCTTCCTTTATGGAATCTACGGTAGCTCCTTCAGCAAGACGTGTTTTAAATTCTTCTGTTTTATTACGAAGATCTTCATTTGATAAATGTTTCATGCTTTCTTCTAGTTCATTTATTTTTTCGACACGTTCTTTATAGAGTTTTAATTGTCTTTCGGTTTTCCGATCTCCGTATTTCTGTTTTATCGTTTCAAGCATACTATACGCTCCTCAAATCTAGTGATTTCCGTCTATAAGTATATCATGAAATACTAGCTTCTTCATTAATACTCACAGGTTTTGACAAAGTAGGGCAAAAAAGGAGTAGGAAGAAAGAATCATTTTCGTAGATAAATGTCGATTAAAAGCGTGTTGTAGTGTCGTTTTTACTGGTTAAGGTTCTATTTTTTCCCAAAAATTATCAAAAAGTATAGAATTTTCCCATGGTATCATGCTATTCTAGTTCTGTGAGTAAAACCTTGAATTGGAGGAGCTTAGATGACAGCTAGAATGATCGTAGGGACGCTTCTAAGTTTTGTGATGTTGCTTTTTGTACCAGTTGTAGCTCATGCCGCAGAGGATTGGGTTGAATTACAAGATGAAAAAGCAGATGTAGAAACGGACAAAGAATGGACAATCAAATTTAATACTTCAATCGACTCAGACTCAGTAAACAATGAAAACATTTATATTCATAGCTTAGACGGAGAACAACTTAGCCCATCACTTAGCTTGAGCGAGGACGGTAAGACCATCACAGTAGAAGCACCTAAAGATGGTTACGAGCCTGAACAAACGTACATGTTGTTTGTTTCAGATGCTATTACATCTCAAGCAGGTAGCATGCAGATGGAAAAAGGGTACAAGCAAGCATTTACTATCACGAAGGATGCAAGCGCAGAAGCTCCTGAAGAACCAGTAGAAGATCCAACTCCACAGCCTGAACCAGAGCCAGAGCCTAAGGAAGTAGTTTCCACTGGAACGGTAACAGCGGATGTATTAAATATTCGTTCTAAGCCTTCCGCAGACGGAGAGAAATTAGGTCAATTAAGCTATGGAGACAAAGTAGAGATTTATAGTTTCACAGACTTTTGGGCAGAAATTGAGTACAATGGCGAAACAGCATATGTTCACAAAACATATATGAAGTTACGTGTTAAAGGTGGAACAGCTGTAGAAGGTCAACGCATTGTAGTTGATGCTGGTCATGGTGATCATGATCCAGGAGCTCAAAGTGGAGGAGCAAAAGAGAAAGAAATCAACTTAGATGTAGCACAACGAGTAGCAGAAAACTTAAAAGAATTAGGTGCTACACCGATTTTAGTACGTGACAATGACCGCTTTGTTACGTTAAAAGGTCGAGTAGAATATGCGAAAGAAGTTAAAGGGGACTTATTTGTAAGTGTCCACACGAATGCAGCGTCTCCAGCAGCCAAAGGTGCTGAAACGTTCTATTCTGAGAATAAATATAGTAACGTACGTGAAGGAAGATTATTGGCAACAACTATTCAAAATCAATTAGTTGATACAGTTGGCATGGCAGATCGTGGTGTCAAAGCAAGTGATTTTTATGTTATTCGTCACAACACACTACCAAGTGTACTTGTCGAACTTGGCTTTGTTACCAATAATGATGATTTCAAAAAATTAACGTCAGATTATTATCGTAATCTGTACGCACAAGCAATCACAAACGGCATTGTGAACTACTATGAGGAAGACGTTGACTAATTTAATTTGAAATAGGCATCCTTGGGGAGGGGTGCCTATTTTTTATATTTAAATCAGAAAAACTGTTGCATCATAATAGCTTTGGCACATAGGACGAAAAAGTTTGTTCACTTTTGATTAATCAAGGGACATAAAAAATTCTAATATATCCTTAGTGCCTTGCTGTAATTATGGTACACATATTAGTTTAGGAAATGTTTAAGACGGTTAGTTTTTTAGTTCCCGGTGGTTTATAGAGATAAACTTTTTCTTAATAAAAAAATAAAATAGTTGTCGAGTGAAACCAACTTCATTCGATTCTCGTCAAATAAGTAATAGACAGTACGAAATGAATTGTGTAAAATGATGGAAGACTACGATTTGTACATATGTATTGCTTTTGAAAAGTCATCTGTGTTTAAGTTTTATGAATAAAGGTTATTGAATAATCGAAAAGATGTATTCTAGGTTGGAACAACTTGTGATATAATCCATATTGTTAGTCTTTTCAAAAGAAACCTATTTTATTCACTAAAATAAACGTAATGAATGCGTCAAATATATAGGAACAGGACATACTAATGACCGAGGAGGGTCTTTATGGAGTTTAAGGCCTTGATTTTCTGTTTTATTGCTTCAATCCTCATCACACCCTTTGTAAAGAAGCTGGCAGTGAAAATTGGAGCTACAGATAAACCAAATAACCGAAAAGTTCACCAGAAATTAATGCCGCGATTAGGCGGCTTAGCCATATTTTTAAGCTTTGTTCTTGGCATGCTCTTCTTCTTTCCGGATAGCACCTACACGTGGCCTCTTATTATAGGTAGTGCCATAATTATCGTTACTGGTGTTTTGGATGATATGAGGGAATTATCACCTAAGCTAAAATTAGGTGGGGAACTTGCAGCCGCAATTGTTGTCGTTGCAGGTGGCGTCCAGGTCGAGTTCATTAACCTACCATTCGGCGGTGGCCAGCTTGAATTTGGCTACTTAAGTATCCCGATTACAATTTTATGGATTGTTGGAATTACGAACGCTATCAACCTTATCGATGGCCTTGATGGTTTAGCTGCAGGTGTTTCTTCTATTGCACTTCTTACCATTTCAGGAATGGCGATTACCATGGGAAATACATTCGTTGTCATGGCAGGTCTGATCACATTAGGTAGTACGGTTGGATTTTTAATCTACAATTTCTACCCAGCTAAAATCTTCATGGGTGACACTGGAGCTCTTTTCTTAGGCTTCATCATTAGTGTCTTATCCTTGCTTGGATTCAAAAACGTAACATTGTTCTCGTTTGTTATTCCGGTCATCATTTTAGGTGTGCCGATTTCAGATACGATTTTTGCCATTGTTCGTCGATATGTGCAAAAGAAGCCGTTCTCTGCACCAGATAAATCACACTTACACCATTGTTTGCTTAATTTAGGGTACAGTCACCCTGAAACAGTACTCATGATTTATGCTATGGCATCTCTATTCAGCTTAGCAGCAGTCATCTTCTCTCAAGCAACAATGTTTGGATCTGTATTTGTCCTGTTTATCCTGTTACTATTAGTTGAATTAGTGGTAGAAATCACCGGATTGGTCGGGCAGAATTATCGTCCAATTCTAAACTTCATGAGAGATTATCGAACCAAACGATAAATAATAGAAAGCGTTGACTCTTACAAACTTAGGGTCAACGCTTTTTTTTATTGTCTAGGTAATTAAAAAAATGTTGGCTGGGCCACGTCCAGCTCCAGCGCCAGCGCCGAGGGACTAGTGATAGGTAGGCTGTTCAATTAAGAACGCTGCATCACGCAGAAACGTCGAACTGTCCTTTAGGCCCGTATCACTCGGCAACATTGATTTGATCAGTCTTGTAGGCTTTCACATTCTGTTATGGTTACAGAAATTCCCCTCTTTTATTCGTCAAATTTATGATATCCGAACCTTTTCCCGGGAAATATCTTGTCGGAATACCACCATAATTTCCAATTGCTTGAGCAGAAGAAGCTATCTTATGACAAAATAACAAAAAATAATGGAAATCTTACTAAAGTCCTCTATCCTTCCCACAACTAACCATTTATAATGAGGTTTGACGGTATTTTTACGTACATAAGCTTTATGCTACCATCATCGATCCAGTTATTAGGGAGAACTGTGTCATGGTACAACATAATTGGGGGAGGAACGTTTTCAATGAGAAAGATGCAAATGATTGTAATTAGCTTCGTAATCCTTGCTTCATTATTCGTATCTGTAGGGGAAGCAGATGCCGATGGAGTCACATGGAACGAATGGCAAGAACGGGTGGATGTCTCTGAAGGTAAGGAATGGAACATACAATTCAATACGGAAATGGATCCATCAGCTTTTAATGACAACACAGTGTACATCATGAATGACAGAAGTCTTACGAAGCATGCAGTCTCAACAGAGCTTTCTGAAGACGGTAAAACACTGACGGTTAAGCCTGAAGGTGATTATGCACTTGCAGGTAACTACACTTTATATATTAAGCAGAACGTTACATCAGCTAAAGGCAAGAAAATGACACAATCTATTAAACTACCTTTCAAGGTTAAAGGCTATCAGGTTGCAAATATGAATGCCGTAGAAAGTTTCAATTTAGGCAATGCATATAAAACAATCGATGAGGCCATATCTCATGCGAAGCAAAGTGACTCAGATGTGGTTTTGAAAAATGGAGAAGTTGTTTGGACACCTGAGGGGATGGTTACATCAAAAGGCTTTACAATCATCTATAGTGATCCAGCTACAACGCAAAGTAGTACGTATGTAAGTGGAAGTACAGAAATGAAGTACCTTGAAACATTGGGTGATTCCATTAAGGTGCAATTAGCTGACAGAGTTGGCTATGTAAAACCACAAAACATTCAATTGTTGCCAAAGAATTTTGTTCAAGGACAATCCTTCTATAAAAATGTTGGAGGAGATCTTGTACACTATATTTATTACTATGGTCATTATGTTAGCTATACATACGGAAAAGCCCCGTCGTCTATGGCTGAAGGTGAAACAGTCCAAAGTTGGGATGGGAAAACCTTTAAAGGAGAAACGTACAAATTCTTCTCTGATTTAGATTTGCGTAGGCAATCTCACTATACTCCTGAAGAGATTAATGAGTATATTAAAGAAGCACGACCAAACAGTCCTCTAAATGGGTATGGAAAGATCTTTGTCAAAGCTCAGGAAGAGTTTAATGTAAATGCTCTTTACTTAATGGCCCATGCTATCCACGAAAGTGCCTGGGGTATGAGTAAAATCGCACAAGATAAAAACAATCTCTATGGACTGAACGCAACTGACGACAATCCATATGGTAATGCAGATGAATTCAATTCATTTGAAGATAGTATTATGTATGCGGCCAAATATGTTTCGGAGAATTATTTGAACGAAAGCAATTGGAAAGCTAATGGAGACTATCTTGGCAACAAAGCTGGTGGCATGAACGTTAAATATGCTTCCGATCCGTATTGGGGTCAAAAGATTGCAGGTTATATGTATCGAGCAGATGAATTGTTAGGTGAATTAGACCAAAAGCTTCTAAACCCTAACTATGAAATGCCAGAGAAGTATAAGAAAGAATACGATTGGGACGAAGAAAAATGTGAAGAAGAAACGACTGACTCTTCTGCTGATGAGGAACAAACAGATACCGAAGCATCTGAAGATGAAGAAACATCAACTGATTCTTCTGATTGCGAAGACGAAGAAAGTAACACAGAAGAAGATGGTTCAACAGATGAGGACACGACAGAAAATAGTACAGACGATTCCTCTTCCGATGAAAACACAACAGATGCTACTACTGAACAAACTAATTAAAAGAAGAAAAAGCGGTAGAACCTCTAGTGAGGCTCTACCGCTTTTGTTTTGAGCTCCTTACGATAAGTCAACATCGAATCGCTACCGCTCTTCGTGTTTCCTTTATCTCATACGGAGCCGTCCAGTTTGTACGTCGCTAACCGTGCGCTTGCGCTTTTGTTTGATGTCCAGCTCCAGCGCCTACCCCCTCGGGGTCTTAAGCAAATCCTCTCTGTGGCAAGAACCGCCACGACGAGGCTTTGCTTAAGCCTGTCGGGGGTGAACGAGGCGCTTGCGCTTTTCTTGTTTACATCGGGTCTTCTTGTGTTTGGTTGGTTTCGTCATCATCTGCGTAATTACTTACATCATCACTATTCTCATCATTTTGACCTGGTGATTGATACAAGTTTAAGTGAGTTTGAAGAGAAGTTCGTATATTTCTTAGGCTGTCATCTTTAAGCATGTAATAGTATAGGCCATCATCTAAAAATTCCCCTTCACCCTCTAATTGCATCGTATCAAAAGTGATGTTGTTTCGGTTTAATACGTATTCCTTCAATGCCATCATTTCCTCGAAGTCCATGTTGGTTTTCATGTTTTGTCCGATCGAATCGATGACGGATCCATATTTATTTATGGAAGAAGGGTTAGAGGCTTTGTTAAATATCGCCTTCATTAAATCCATTTGACGTTGGCCTCGCTCTAAATCACTATCGTATTTACGTGTCCGAGCTAATGCTAGAGCTTCTTCACCATTTAACTTTTGGAACCCTTTTTCTAGTTTAATGGCATTATCCACATCATTACTATTTTGTTCTTTTAAGTCAAAAGGAACTTCGGCGCTAATACCATCTAACGCATTAACCGTTTCAATGAAAGCATTGAAATTGAGGCGAACATAATAATCGACAGGAATGTTAAACATATTTTCAACAGCTGCCACCGATGCATCAACTCCGCCAAAAGCGTGAGCATGTGTGATTTTGTCTTTATATCCTTCAGTTGGAAGGTACACGTAAGAATCGCGAGGGATACTGACTAGTTTCATGGATTTCTCTTCTTCATTTAGCGTAGCTAGTACTAAAGCGTCTGATAATGGATTTTCTTTGTTGCGTTTTTCACTATTATCCACACCTAGGAACAGAATGGAAATGTTATCGTAGTTTGGATCGACAACTTTTGTTCGCTTCTGCGATTTTTGACCTCGTTCTAACTCTTTTTGAGCTTCTTGTGTTATTTTTTCTGCTTTTTTGGTTAAATATGCTCCATATCCTGTTGCAGCCCCTGCAGCTCCTAAGAAAAGTATGAGGAGGAACCAGAGAACCAGTTTTCTCTTGGATGTTTTCCTTCGTTTCATTTTCTTATTCTCCTTTTTGATCAGGCGTCACATCTATTTCCATATACGAAACATCGCCAGAAGTAATGGTAGCTTGATCACTCGTTAAATCGACTATCCATGAGGAGAAAACATCTTCCTTTCCTTCTTCTACATATACTTCTATTTCCACATGTTCAAGGTATTCAATCTTTTTAATGGTATATGTACTAGAACGAAGCTCATTTTCTAGTTTCCCAAGGAGAGAATAGTCAGCAGTCACTTTCATGGTTCTCATTAACTGCCTTTTTACGATTCCCGTTGTTTGCAATGCCTCTGATGTAGTGCTCGAATAAGCCCTTATAAGCCCTCCTGCACCCAGTTTAATCCCACCAAAGTAGCGGGTAACGACTACTACGGTGTCTTTTAGTTCTTTTTGCTTTAGGACATTTAGAATAGGTACTCCTGCCGTCCCACTTGGTTCTCCGTCATCATGAGCTTTTTGAATTTGATCATGTTCTCCTATCATATAGGCTGAACAATTATGCGTTGCATCATGATGCTTTTTTTTAATTTGTTGAATAAACTCTTTCGCTTCTTCTTCTGATTCTGCACGAGTTACATACCCAATGAAACGCGATTTTTGAATGATGATCTGTTCGGAACCGTCTCCACGTACGGTGAAATAAGTATTTAGCATGTTGCAATTAACCTCCTAAAACTTCATTATAAAGGTGTAAGAAATATTCGGCAATTCCATTCTAAAGGATGTGTACATAGTTATGGAAAAAATGTCCAAAACACGGAATGGGTGCCTCTCGGTCTAGAGATGATTTTGTTGTATCCATCTTTTTTCACTTTTAGGTTATGTTAAAGATTAGCTTTTTTTGATTTTTATAGGGAAAACCCCCACAAATATGAGTAGGAAGAACGAATGATTATTTGAACATAGTTGGAGGAGACGTTCGTATGGCGGAGAACAAAATTGGTGAAAAAGCACTTGATTCCATCATCGGTGAGATGATTGACACCGTTACAAATAGTAAGGATGAAATCTTTGAAATTGGTGAGCAATCTCGCACAGAATTTGAACAATTAAACACAGAGTTGAAAGAAACGAAAACACAAGTCGTCGAAATCATTGATGAAGGCGATAAACTAGAACGACAAGTTCGGTTCTCACGGATGAGACTCTCAGAAGTTAGTAAACACTTCGACAAATATTCAGAGGGTCAAATACGTGAGGTGTATGAACAAACACACCAACTCCAAATGCAACTCTCTGTGAAACGTGAACAGGAAAAACAGTTACGGGAAAAACGAGATGACCTAGAACAGCGATTGCGCCGATTAGAAGAAACTGTGGAACGAGCAGATGCGCTCGGCGGTAAAATATCGGTCGTGCTTAATTACCTAAACAAGGATTTCCGACAAGTATCGGAAACGCTTGAGGATGCACGTGAAAAGCAAGCGTTCGGTCTTCAGATTATCGAAGCTCAAGAGGAGGAGCGTAGACGGCTTTCCAGGGAAATTCATGATGGACCTGCCCAAATGCTCGCCAATGTGATGCTGCGATCTGAGCTTGTTGACCGTACCTTTCGGGAACGTGGTGTTGATGAAGCCATTAAGGAAATCAAAGATGTACGTAAAATGGTCCGTTCTGCCCTCTATGAGGTCCGCAGAATCATCTATGATTTAAGGCCGATGGCGCTAGACGATTTAGGTTTAGTACCAACACTAAAAAAATACTTAGCAACAATCGAAGAGTATAATACGGATTTAGAAATCCAGTTTACGTCTCACGGGGAAGAAAAACGTCTTGACTCTAAATATGAAGTTGCCTTATTCCGACTTGTACAGGAAGCAACACAAAACGCAGTAAAACATTCAGAGGCAAAACTTATACATGTAAATTTCGAATTAACTCGTAATGCTGTAAATATTGTCGTGAAGGATCATGGGAAAGGCTTTGATACTAGTCGGAAGAAAGAAAAATCCTTTGGACTCGTTGGCATGAAAGAACGAGTGGAAATGTTAGAAGGAGAATTGAGTATTGATTCTGAAATAGGACAAGGCACTGTTATCATGATTCAAGTCCCACTTAATAAGTAGTAGAAAATGTAAATACTATTATCTAGTTCCTGTTTATATTATAATAGTATTAATAGAGGATAATAGCGACTTTAGGTTGCCTACCAAACGCCTACTTGTCGTAATGGTAAGGATGTACGACTCAGATATAAAGAGAGCATTTTAGGGGATTAAAAAAATAACTCATTGACTGAACTGTGGAATTATTTGGATATGGGAGGACTCTAAGCCATGACCACTAGAATTGTATTAATTGATGACCATAAATTATTCCGTGAAGGTGTAAAGCGGATTCTTGAATTTGAACCAACCTTCAACGTCGTAGCTGAAGGTGATGATGGTAATTCTGCAGAGCAATTAGTAGAAGAACATAATCCTGATGTAGTACTAATGGATATCAACATGCCTCAAGTAAATGGGGTACAAGCTACTTCAGAACTAATCAACGAGTTTCCAGATTTAAAAGTAATTATTTTATCTATCCATGACGATGAAAACTATGTGACACATGCCCTTAAAACGGGCGCCCAAGGTTATCTGCTGAAGGAAATGGACTCTGACGCATTAATTGAAGCGATTAAAGTCGTAAGTGAAGGTGGATCTTATCTTCATCCAAAAGTTACGCATAACCTTGTAAGAGAATATCGCCGTCTAGCAGAAGATGGTGGCGGTGGCACAGCTCAAGCAAGCAAAACGATTGAGTATCGTAAGCCACTTCATCTGCTAACACGCCGAGAATGTGAAGTATTACAACTTCTTGCTGATGGAAAGAGCAACCGAGGCGTTGCAGAAGCATTGTTCATTAGTGAGAAAACCGTCAAGAACCACGTAAGTAACATTCTACAAAAAATGAACGTAAATGATCGTACCCAGGCTGTTGTAACAGCTATCAAAAATGGTTGGGTCGAAGTTTTATAAAATGGTCGAATGAGCTAGCTCTGGAATGGAAGACATTCTAGAGCTTTTTATATTTTTTGGGGGAGTCTTACTTCAACCCCGTCCAGTTCCAGCGATTAGCGAGTAGCAAACTTCCTGCTCCTCCTTACGATAAGTCAACATCGCGCCAACAGTCCACGTTCTGTAGGCCGAGCATATACGTCGCTAAGCGGGCGCCCTGAGCTTTTCTTTCAAATTGAAGGGTGCATTCTCTATCACCTTCATGTAAAATTAGATATATGTTTACATAATTTTTCATCACTTGATGATTAGTTGAATAAGTAAGGGAGTACGATACGATGAAGACAGCGATTCTAACAGATAGTACAGCTTATATACCATCCAATCTACGGGAACGCTGGAATATCCATATGGTCCCACTTAATGTATTGATAAAAAACGAGAGCTATCGTGAAGAAATAGATCTAACGGCAGATGACTTTTATGATATGGTTCGTGGTGATGAGGAACTACCGAAAACCTCGCAGCCTTCTATTGGTGTGATTACGGAAAAGTTGGAGGAACTCTCCCGTGACTACGATGCTGTTGTCGCCATTCACTTGTCTAGTGGAATTAGTGGAACCTATCAAGCTACCATAACTGCAGCAGATATGGTGAACGGGCTCGAGGTTCATGTATTCGATTCCGAAATTAGTTGCATGGTGCAAGGGTTTTATGCACAAGAAGCAGCGGAAATGGCTAACCAAGGTGAAACACCAGAACAAATTATTGAACGACTGAAACATATGAAAACATCCGTCCAAGCCTATTTTATGGTGGATAACTTATCTCACTTGCACAGAGGTGGACGCTTAAGTGGCGCCCAGGCAATTGTCGGGAGCCTTCTACAAGTGAAGCCCGTTCTTCATTTTGTTGACACGAAAATAGTGCCATTCGAAAAAATACGCACAAGCAAAAAGGCAATCAAACGCGTGAAAGGCTTGTTTGAAGAAGTTGCCGAACAAGGTGAACCAATGCGCGCCACCATTATCCACGCGAATCGAAAAGAAGAAGCCGAAACAATCATGAACGAGCTACAGGATAAATATCCACACGTAGACTTTGTCTTAAGCTACTTTGGTCCCGTTATTGGGACCCATCTTGGCGAGGGCGCTCTTGGTATTGGTTGGTATAAGAAATAACGCTCTAGAACGTCATGCAGGAAGTAAGGCATGGCGTTTTTGCTTCAGCGACAGGCGGGAGTTGCGGATATATTTTCGTGCTCGCTGAGTAGAGTCGCCGATATAGTGTATTTCTCGCAGATATATCAACTAAACTTGCGGATATCCCTCAACCTCAAAACCTCATAAAGGAGTCAAACTCATGAAAGCTACTCTATTCCCCTCGTCTTTTGACTGGATGCCCTCTCCGTTATCCTCAGTATCTTCCCATCATTCTCCTAAACTAGCAGGCCGTCTTTGGCTAGAAGCAAATCTCTCATTATCACAAGAAGAAAAAGTTGAACTCATCGAAAAAGGGCTTTTAACCCGTGTTCCTGCACTAGAATCGAATTGGTGGGGAAGGCGCTGTCGTCGTTGTGGAAATACAACGGAACGTTTGATTGTTCCGTGGCCGTGTGGGTGTGGACAAAAATGCCATTACTGCCGAAGTTGTATTGAAATGGGCCGAATTGCTAGTTGTACGTCGTTTTTATTGTGGACAGGAGCAGAACCTGATTGGCACCAGCATGTGGATGCTTGTGCATGGACGGGACAATTGACGCCTTTTCAAAAACAAGGAGCGAATCGTATCGTGGATACTGTGGAGAACAACGGCCGTTTACTCGTCTGGGCTGTGTGTGGTGCAGGGAAAACGGAGATGCTGTTTCCTGGTTTGGAGCGAGCATTGGCGCTAGGTCGTCGGATTTGCCTTGCCACACCTCGAGCTGATGTGGTTCGAGAACTAAAGCCGCGCCTGCAACAAGCTTTTCCACATGTGGATATCGCTGCGCTTTATGGCGGAAGTGACGATGTGGATGACGGCGCCCAATTCATTATCGCAACAACTCATCAACTGTTAAAGTATGCAAGAGCCTTTGACGTGATGATCATTGATGAGGTCGATGCCTTTCCGTATCACTCCGATCCGAAACTCCATTTTGCTGCAGCTCGCTCATTAAAAAGAACTGCTTCGCTCATTTACTTAACAGCAACACCTCGCTTCTCTCTTAAAGTCTCTTCTTATGTAAAAAAACTCCCTACAGTGTTTGTTCCTGAACGATACCATGGCCATCCTTTGCCAATACCTCGGTTCTTAGCTGCCTTTGATACAAAGGCTTCTTTTCAAAAAAAACAACTTCCAAAAGCATTCCAGGTGTGGCTTCATAACAAGAAAACAGAGAAGCGTCGCGTCATCGTCTTTGTCCCTACGATTGAACTGGCCGAGACGATGACTAATATGGTGGAAGAGGCTGTGTATGTTCATAGTGAAGATGCTGAACGAAAAGAAAAAGTGCAGCGCTTTCGCGATAAGGAGATTTCCTTGCTAATCACAACGACGATTTTGGAGCGGGGCGTGACGTTTCCTTCTATCGATGTGGCTGTGATCGACGCAGGTCACCAGGTGTTTGATGAAGCGGCTTTGGTGCAAATCGCTGGTCGAGCGGGTCGGAGTGCCGATGATCCAAATGGGGATGTTGTCTTTTTTCATAATGGTAAAAGTAGCGCAATGGTCCGTGCACGTGAAGCGATTCAAGACATGAATAGAAGAGCACGAAAGGAGAGGAGGTAAGATGCATTGTTTATGGTGTGATGAGGAGCAGATTCCTGACATCGTGTGGACGACGGTTTTTGCTCCACGGAAAGAAAAAGTTATATGCGATGCATGTGAAAGCCAATTTTCCTTCCTTCATGGAACACAATGTTCTCATTGTGCGCGTCCAATGGAAAAAACGGAAATTTGTTCGGATTGTTTAAAGTGGAAGGAACAAGGCGGAGTGCTGAAGCGGAATGTATCTATGTATGCCTATAATGAGTGGATGAAGGATGTCATCGCCAAATGGAAGTATCGCGGCGACTATGTGCTGGTGGGTCTTTTTAAAGAACATGTCGTCAGAAGCTTCACGCAAACTTTTCCATCAAAAGATGCTGTCCTTGTACCTATTCCGTTAAGTGAAGAAAGGCTGGAGGAAAGAGGCTTCAATCAAGCTCTTGCTATTGCTGAGTGTTTAGATTTACCAATCAAACAGGGCTTGAGTCGCATTCATTCTGAAAAACAATCGAAGAAATCTAGGGCGGACCGCATGCGTTCGACCAATTCATTTCAGGTGATTTTGCCTATTAAACAACCGGTGATCCTCGTCGATGATATTTATACAACAGGACGCACGCTGCAATTCGCAGCTGAGGCGTTGATGAAAGAAGGATGTCCCTCCGTAGAGTCATTTACGCTTGTTCGAGGCTAGACTATTCAAGAAAAGCGCAAGCGCCCGTTTAGCGACGTACAAACTGGACGGCTCCGTATGAGATAAAGGAAACACGGAGAGCGGTAGCGATCCGATGTTGACTTATCGTAAGGAGGAGCAGGAAGTTTGCTAGTCGCTGGGCGCTGGAGCTGGACATCTATGAGCTACATCTCATACTTTCTTTTATAATAAAACCTTTTAGATTCCGAAAACCTGACGATATAATAGGTAGCAGATGAACAGAAGGAGAGAGAGCTATGGGGGAATTAGCGAACTGCCCGCGTTGTAACGCGTTATTTATGAAACAATTTAAAACGATTTGTGATAAGTGTTATAAAGAGGAAGAGCGAGATTTTGATACAGTATATCAATTTATCCGTAAAAAAGAGAACCGTACTTCCACTGTTGATGAAGTCGTAGACGCAACAGGGGTTAAGCGAGATATTATTATGAAATTCGTCAAAGAAGGACGACTTCGTACGAGCATTTTTCCGAATTTAACGTATCCATGTCAAAAATGCGGCGAACCGATTAAAGAAGGAAAAATTTGTGAGAATTGCACTTCGGAGATTAACAATGAACTAAAACGTGAACAAGAGATAGAAGAAGTAGAAAAAGCCAATAAAATAAAAGAGCGGAAACATTCTACGTATATATCAGGAGTTACTTCAAGAAAAAATCATAGATAAGTTAACTTTTTGTGTAAAATGACGATATAATAGGTAGAAATGCGACGGTAGCTTTTAGAAAGAGGTGGCCTAAATGAAAATTAATGGTCCAAATCAGACGAACTTTAATCCTTACAAGAAGCAAGTTCAACAACAACAAGAAGCTCAGAAGGCTAATGCCAATCAAGATAAACTAGAAATCTCTAAGCAAGCCAAGCAGATGCAAGAAAACAACAAGGCTCAAGAAGCGCGTAGTGAGCGTGTAGCGGAGATTAAGCAGCAGGTTGAAGCTGGCAACTACAAAGTAGACGCAAACCAAACTGCCAAAAATATGATTAACTTCTGGGCGAACAACTAAAGGAGGGCATGATCCATGTCCATTCAATCAATTGTAGCCATCATGGATAAGCTTTGCTCCTTACATGAAAGTTTATATACCCTTTCCAAGGAAAAAACCGACATGCTGAAAGAAGGAGATACGCAGTCTCTTCAAGCATTACTCGTCAAAGAGCGTAAGCATATCCAGGCGATTAGCCAATTGGATGCAGAGCGAGAAAAGCAAGTAACCAGCTGGTTCCAAAGCAAGGGAATACCGGTGAACGAACCAACCATCACAACAATGATAGAGAACATCCAGTCTCAAGAAGAGAAGCAGCAGCTGGAGGAATTGTTCGAACGCTTACTAGACGTACTGGCAGGATTGAAGCAACAGGAACAGCTTAACCAAGAACTAACGCACCAATCGTTACAATTTGTTGAGTTGTCCCTGGATATGCTTCAACCTTCCATGAAGAATATGAATTACGGCAAACCAAACACAAAACAGGCAGACCAAGGGCAAAAGCGGTCTGTCTTTGATTCGAAAGCATAAAGAGAGGAGCTCCATCATGACTTCAACGTTTCATGGGTTAGAAGTAGCCAAGCGGGGAATGTTCGCCCAGCAATCAGCACTTTATACAACAGGACACAATATATCCAATGCCAACACAGATGGATATTCCCGTCAGCGGGTGAACTTCGAACAAACCGCACCATATCCACCTGCCTCCCGTAACCGTCCTGAAATGCCAGGGCAAATGGGATCTGGTGTAGAAGCTGGTACGATTGAGCGGGTGAGAGAAGGTTTTCTTGATGCTCAATTTCGTGGGGAAAATCATAAAGCAGGATACTACACCGCAAAATCAGACGCCCTCGGGAAAATGGAAGAAGTCATGAATGAGCCATCGGACCAAGGCCTTTCCAAAACAATGGATCGATTCTGGCAATCCTTACAGGACCTATCCGCACAGCCTGAAGATTCCGGCGTTCGTTCCCAGGTGAAGCAACGAGGAAAAGCAGTAGCCGATACCTTTAACTATCTATCCGACTCATTAAATGGCATCAAGCAAGATTTTAAAAATCAAATTGGTGTAGCGGAGAAGGATATTAACTCTCTCGCAAGACAGATAAACAACTTGAACAATCAAATTAGTGAAGTCGAGCCACACGGCTACCTTCCAAACGATTTATATGACGAACGAGATCGCTTAATTGATGAATTGTCAACACAAGCCAACATTAAAGTTAGTTACGATGAAAGTA
The DNA here is from genome assembly GCF_009856295.1 of Pontibacillus yanchengensis. Classification (NCBI taxonomy): domain Bacteria; kingdom Bacillati; phylum Bacillota; class Bacilli; order Caryophanales; family Bacillaceae; genus Pontibacillus; species Pontibacillus yanchengensis. The sequence continues at coordinate 356,880 of NZ_WMEU01000003.1, forward strand.
GTAGTTCTGCCTTGGCACAAGCACAAGGAAAAGCTACCGTTGAAATTGTAGATGGTAGTGGCAGTTCCTTGTTCACCAATGGAGGTAATTCCGTACCCCTAGTAGACGGCTCGTCGAATACATACAATCAGATATCCGTTCAAGATACCGATTCAAATGGTGGCATGGATACCGTATCGCTAGGTGGTTCCGCAAGTCTTGATGCGAAAGATTTTCAATCCGTTGGAAAAATGATGGGTTTGATTGATTCGTACGGTTATGATGATGGTGGCTCTATTAAAGGAACGTATCCGGAAATGCTGAATGAGTTAGATGGCATGGCTCATACGTTTGCTGAGGAATTCAATAAAGTACAGCGAGAAGGATACAGTATTAATGAAATTAATGGCACTGGTCCAACTGATGTGAATTTCTTTACAGCACCAACCGCAGGTAACCAAGATGGCTTCGCTGGTAACATGAGTGTAAATATCACAGATGGAAATGACATTGCTGCAGCGAATACCGAAAACGCAGGCGATGGGGACAATGCGATTGACCTTGCTGATGTGAATTCCACTACACTTGACTATAACGGCACAGATTCATCCTTCCAAAGCTACTATGAAGGCGTAATCGGGGAAATGGCAATCCAGTCTCAAGAAGCAACTCGCTTACAAAATAACTCGGAGACCCTTCGTCAATCTGTTGAAGAGCGCCGTCAGTCGGTAAGTGGTGTTTCCTTAGACGAGGAAATGTCCAATATGATCAAGTATCAGCACGCTTACAATGCAGCTGCTCGTAACTTAACCACAGTCGATGAAATGCTCGATAAAATCATTAACGGCATGGGCCGTGTAGGAAGGTAGGTGAGTAAAAAATGCGCGTAACGCAAAATATGCTTTCAAGCAACATGCTTCGTAATGTGAGCAACAGTTATGAACGAATGGGAAAATTCCAGGAACAGCTTTCCACTGGGAAAAAGATAAGCAAGCCTTCCGATGATCCCGTTGTTGCTATGAAAGGTATGAACTACCGTACCGAGCTAACGGAGATTGAACAGTATAAGCGAAATGTCGGAGAGGTTCACAACTGGATGGACAACTCAGACGCCGCATTAGATAAGACAACTCAAGCCCTCCAACGCCTACGCGAATTAGCTGTACAAGGTAGTAACGGAACGTACGAAGAAGGCCAGCGCGAGAATATTGCAAAAGAAGTTAGTCAGCTGAAGGATCACTTAAAAGACATCGGGAACACGAAGTTTAATAATAAGTACATTTTCAATGGAAATGATACGACGACAAAGCCTATCGATAGTTCAGGTGTATCCTCTAATAGTGAATCAGTAAATATTGAAGTGTTTGACGGGATTAAAATTCAAACGAATGTAAATCCTCAGGAAGTATTTAATCAGGATATGTTTGATAAGATCGATTCCTTTATAGGGAAATTAGAAGGAACGGAAAGTGGAGATTTAGATGAATCGATAAAAGATATGGCTGATCTCATTGATAATACGGTGAATGCTCGTGCTGATTTAGGTGCTCGCATGAATCGTGTCGATTTGATTGAAGACCGCCTTGCTTCTCAAGAAATTTCAGCAACCAAAAATCTATCTGACGCAGAAGATGCCGACATGGAAAAAGTCATTACCAATTTAAAAACGCAAGAAAGTGTCCATCGTGCTGCTCTTGGAGTCGGCGCAAGAATTATCCAACCATCGTTAATGGACTTTCTACGATAAGCTATCTGATGCCAGATAGCTTTTTCTTTCATTATTCTAGTTGTTAGGAGGAAAGCGTGATGCAGGTTCCACAGGTCCAAATCCAAACGACCGAGGCTAAATTAGGATTACGCACACAAAATGCCAAAGTAACGTTGCAACAACCAAAAGCGGATGTAAGCATTCAACAACCGGAAGCAGACCTGTCCATCAAGCAACATCCTCCTAAGTTGAGCATTGATCAATCGAATGCTTGGCGTAACCTTGATTTAAAGAATGTATTTGAACGGACAAGAGAACTTGCCAAGCATGGGAATCAAACCTGGTCTGAAAATCTCGCCAAGATGGCCCAAGAAGGCGATCAGATGATGCGCATCGAAAACAAAGGAAATCCAATTGCATCTATAGCGAAGCGGAGCGGTCACTGGAATTTTGATATTCAAGTAGGTGGCATGCCCGTGTACGATCTTGTTTCGATTGACTATCAACCAGGCAAGGCAGAGATAAATGCACAAGCCAATCAACCAAACATAAAAGCAACACCTTATAATCCTGAATTCACCTATAAAAGAGGTCAAGTAAATAGTCAAATGAAACAACATTCTAGTATTAATATTGATGTAAAGAATTTGAAGTTCAAAGGTACGCAAGGGTTTGAAATGACTATATAAGAAGGGTGACATATGAACATACATACGAAATTTTTCGGTGAAGTTGATATAAAAGAAGAAAGTATAATAGAGTTTCCGAATGGTTTACCAGGATTTGAACAGGAAACGAGATTTGTATTGCTAGATATTGATGAACAATCTATCTATCATTCATTACAATCCGTCGAGCAAGCAGAGGTTGCGTTAATCGTAACGAATCCTTACCTATTTTTCAGAGATTATGAATTTATCTTGGATGACAACACGGTTAACTTACTTGATATCCAGAATAGCGAGGACGTTGTAATCTTAAGTGTACTTACATTAAAAGATCCATTCAAAGACACCTCCGCGAATCTCCAAGCCCCGATTGTACTCAATAGCAAAAACAACAAAGCCAAGCAAGTGATTCTAAAGGATACAGAATACGAAACAAAACACCACATCATCTCAAACGGAAAGGGTGTGTAGTCAGATGCTTATTTTAAATCGGAAGCTAAACGACTCCATCCAAATCGGGGATGATATAGAGATTAAAATAATTTCTATTGATGGAGACCAAGTAAAAATTGGCATAGATGCCCCAAAGTCGGTGGATGTCTATCGCAAAGAACTATACATAAAAATCCAAGAAGAAAACCAGGAAGCAAGCAATACGACAAATGATTTACTAAATCTATTAAAAAAACCAAATAAAGACTAAACTATTATTCCTCCTTACCGATATAAGTAGTGTAAAGCCAAGGATACATAAGGCGGCCGACTTATGACACGCACTGGCAAACACAAAACTTATACTTAATAGGCATCACAAGGACGTGAGCCGTTAATATTCAAGGAGGAATATTTTTTATGCGTATTAATCACAATATCGCCGCGTTAAACACGCACCGTCAACTTTCTCAAGCTAACAATGCTAACCAACAATCAATGGAAAAACTATCTTCAGGTCTTCGTATCAACCGTGCAGGAGACGACGCAGCAGGTCTTGCAATCTCTGAAAAAATGCGTGGTCAGATTCGTGGACTTGAACAAGCTCAGCGTAACTCTCAAGATGGTATCTCTATGATTCAAACTGCAGAGGGCGCGTTGAATGAAACTCATAGTATTCTACAACGGGTGAGAGAGCTAACAGTACAAGCTAATAATGATACCAATACAACCGAAGACACAAACAAAATTCAAGAAGAAGTAGATGAGTTAATTAATGAAGTTAATGGAATCAGTGATAGAACTGAGTTCAATAAGCAAAACCTTATCGATGGTACACTAGGTGCTAATACAGCAAACGTTGGATCTGACCTAGCTGATGGTACAGGGGCTTTGAAGATTGCTAATGTAACAGGTGCAGAGGTTGGGACAGGTTATCAAGTTGACGCTCAAACTGCAGGTGAATTAACAGTTACAAATGCTGATGGTTCCCAGTCTCAGACTATATCTGTTTCTAACTTGTCATCAGTAGGAGTTGGAGACACTTACAATTTTGATAAATTAGGAGTTAAACTAGAAGCTCAAGATACTGATATTTCAGGGGTAGGATCTACTTCTGCTAATGGTCAATTTGATGTGGCTTCAAGCGGAATTGAATTTCAAATAGGTGCTAATACAAATCAAACACTAGCAGTTTCAATAAATGATATGGGTGCTGACCAATTAGGTTCTGCATCTATTAAAATGGACGATATAGATGTAACTGATTTTAGTACCAACTCTTTTGATCAACAGCTGTCTGCTATAGATGATGCAATTTCATCGGTTTCTGATGAACGCTCAAAATTAGGTGCCTATCAAAACCGCCTAGATCACACGATCAACAACCTTGGTACATCTTCCGAAAACCTAACAGCAGCAGAATCACGTATTCGTGACGTTGATTATGCTTCAGCTGCGTAAGCAGTCAGAAGCACAGTCGTCTTAACTGGTAACGGTTAGGATAACAATCGGGTGAATTGCTGGGAACCCCTTAGAGCCTTTGATGCGACAGCGGAGTTGGAAACGGCAGACGTAAACGCTCTTAAAAATCAGAGGATTGGGCAATCAGCAGCCAAGCTCCTGTTCCGAAAGGATGGAGAAGGTTCAACGACTAGGATAGACCACCTTCAAGGGTGATGAAATCCGTAGGGAGCAAAAAACTTCCGAAGTGCCCGACCCCTACTAGCAAGCTAGAGGGTGAAGATATAGTCTGGTCAATCATGAGAGTGATTGTGGCACGATGGCCAAAGAAATGATGAACCAAACGAAACAAAATATCCTTGCACAGGCTTCTCAGTCTATGCTTGCAAAAGCAAACCAACAGCCTCAAGGAGTACTTCAGTTACTACGTTAATTTTCATAATCAAAATGGTCGCCTTCAGCAGGCGGCCATTTTTTGTACATAACCAACTACTAGTCTAATTTATCATCATTTTTACATCATTCCGTCTTCTTTTCCCCTAAAATCCCTAAAGACTCCTTACCCATCATCCGATATAATACATAAATAGATGTGAGGAGAGGGGTTCGCTAGCGATGGATGTGGGGAAAATCTTATCTGGATCGCAACTCCTGCAACGGGCTGAGCACATCACTGATTCTACAACAGAGGCAAGGGAACGATCTGACCAACCAAAAGACGTACTATTAGATCAGAATCTATTACAAAAAGAAGCGTTACATAAGGATGAGGCGCATTCAATTGTAAAGAGTTTGAATGATTTTTTGGAGCCGACATCTTCAGAGGTTCGGTTTGAGTTTCATGATGAACTTGAGGAGTATTATGTAACGGTCGTCAATAAAGACACAGATGAAATCATTAAAGAGATTCCACCGAAGAAAATGCTAGATGTCTATGCGGCTATGGCAGAATTTATGGGATTTCTAGTAGATCGTAAAATATAGGATGGTGAATCAACATGGCAAATGACATGCGTATAGGTGGTTTAGCCAGTGGAATGGATATCGACAAAATCGTCGGTGACCTCATGAAAGCGGAACGTATGCCTCTTGATAAAATGGAAAGGGAGAAGACCTCTCTTACATGGAAACGAGATGCATATCGTGACGTAAATAAGCAATTGTTTGAGCTGGAGAATATGGCTTTTGATATGAAACTGGAGAAGAGCTATAACAGTAAAACAACTAGCTCGTCTGACTCTGGTGCAGTAACGGCAACTGCGAATGCGGAGTCTAGTGTAGGTAACTACAATGTAAAAGTTGATCAGTTGGCTTCTTCGGCGATTAATACTAGTCGTGAAAAAATCTCTGGTGGAACAAGTGAAATTGATCCTAGTGGGTTATTAAAAGATCAAAACTTTAAGAATGGACTACCAACAAATAAGGATTTTACGATTAAAACGTATAATGAAGATGGTTCTACAAACGAGAAAACCTTTACGGTAGATCCAAATACTCAATCTCTCAATGATGTATTAAAAAATATAAGCAATTCTGATCTAGGTGTGAGAGCTTTCTATGATTCACAGGCAGATAAGGTGGTTCTAGAACGAACAGAAACTGGTAATTTTAATAAAACTAATGAATTCAAAGGTGCTGAAATAGGATTTGATTCCGATTCTGCTCCATTTTTAACACAAACATTAGGTGTATGGAATTCGAAACAGGACCCTGATACGGGCAATTGGGTGAAAGCTGAACAAGGTGGTACAAACGCCAAGTTTACCTACAACAATGCTCTTGACCTGGAGACGTCCGGAAACAGTTATACACTTAACGGAGTTACATTTAATTTTAATGATACAACAGATGGTAAAAATGCAACGATTAATGTAAATAATAACGTTGACTCAGCGGTAGATAAAATTACACAGTTCGTAGAAAAATACAACAAAGTCATCGAAGACGTTGGTGGACGCATTTCGGAACAGAAGAACCGAGACTATCAACCTCTTACCGATAAGCAAAAAGAAGGTATGGGAGAAAAAGAGATAGAACTATGGGAAAAGCAAGCCAAGAAAGGGCTTCTTCATAGTGACTCGACCCTTCAAGGTGCTATGTTTGAGATGCGGAATGAATGGTATCAGAGCGTAAATACTTCTGGAGAGTTCTCTCAGCTTTCAGAGATTGGTATAAAGACTTCTTCTAACTATCGAGACAAAGGGAAACTTCTCATTGATGAAGATAAACTTCGTCAGGCGTTAACGAAGAACCCAGACTCCGTTACGAAGTTATTTGTAGGCGAAGGCGAAACAGAAGGAATCGCCGATAAGCTAAAATCAACGCTTAATGAAACGATTAAGCAGGTAGAACGTAAAGCCGGTAAACCATCTAGCGTTCCGTCATCCTATAACATTGGCAAAAATATCGTCGACCTCGATAGTGAAATGGATGCGTTCGAGGACCGCCTAAACCAAATCGAGGATCGGTACTGGTCGGAGTTTACGCAGATGGAAAAGGCGATTCAGAAGATGAATTCGCAGTCTAACTATATGATGCAACAATTTGGGTAAGACTTAAAAGAAGGAGTGTTGACGCATGTCTACACAAGCATATCAAGCGTATCAAAGTAATTCGGTTCAAACGGCATCGCCAGGAGAATTGACCCTGATGCTGTATAACGGATGTTTGAAGTTTATCAAACTAGCAAAACGTGGTATCGAAGAGAAAGATTATGAGCTGAAGAATACGAATATCCAGAAGGCGCAGCGTATCATTCAGGAATTAATGGTTACGATGAACCCTGAATATGATATTGCCAATGACGTAATGCCACTCTATGAATATATTAATCATCGTCTAATGGAAGCGAACCTGCACAATGATACGACGATTCTAAATGAAGCGTCTGAGCTTGTGACAGAATTCCGTGATACGTGGAAAGAGGTTGTTCGTCAGACACGCCAACAGAAATTTGGCGAGGGCGGTAACGCGTAATGAGCCAGGTGCAAGAACTTCACGAGCTAACATCAGCGCTTTATAAGTTGGTTCATGAAACGCCTAGTTCCGAGGAACGGACGGAACATATTGAGAAGCTCAATGACCTTTTTGATAAACGGGAGGCGTATATGGAGAATCTGGAGCGTCCCACTTCGGATGAGGAAAAGGCGCTTGGCAAAGAGATTCTGGAAATGGACCGGGTGATTCAGGATAAAGTGAATCATCAAATGAAAGATCTCAAGCGAGAAATGGCTCGTTTGAAGAAAACGAAGACGTCGAACCAAAAATACACGAATCCCTATCAACAGCTGAGTAACTACGATGGGATGTTTTTAGACAAAAAGAAATAGGTGATGGTGTGTCGAACATAACTGTGGAACAATTTGATTTTTTAAAGCAATACGACCGTCTTCTTCACACAATGAGTGAAGGATTTGAATACTTAGAAGAAAACCTGAAAGAAGAAGCACCTCCGCAAGTGGAGCAAGTGTTTGCCGATATCGTCACGGCTCTGCAGCAATTGAACCAGGGAAATGAAAAATTAGCCAGTTTGCTAGAGGATCGCCAGGATGAGATCCAGCAGTTGCTTATCGATTTTCAAGATATTGTCGAAATGATGAGTCAGTGGTTTGATAAGCAAACGAACGAAGAGAAGCGTGTGCTGTTAACCCAGCACATCATTCCGTATTTTGAAAGCTGGCGCAGCAAAATGCATCAACTACTGCAACCGTATATTGCTCACTAATCCGTTTCCGTACCTTGTAACCTCAGGTGCGGAATTTTTTATACCTTTCTATGGAATGTTAGATGGAGTACCTCAGCCTTTTCCCCAGTCCTCCCAACTACTCAAAAAAATTCACAAAAAATTCAAGCATATGATGATATACCAGATGGCAAATAGGTGTACAATAAGAGTAAGAAAAGTACTTTAAATTTTGTGTTAATTTCTTGTTTAGATGATGTAAATAAAGGGTACTTTTTTTAAACAACCATCCTTATTCATTCTACCAGTAATTGCCGACGCAAAATATTCGAAAAAGTCAAAATATTAATAGAAGCTGATAGGTTGTTATGGTAGAATAAGAATACATAAGGATGAAAGGAGGACACTTGTATGAAGTACAACATTCGTGGTGAAAATATTGAGGTAACAGGGGCTATTAAAGATTATGTCGAGAAGAAAATAGGGAAGCTGGCCCGTTACTTTGATGAGGAACCATCATCCGAGGTGCATGTAAATTTAAGTGTCTATAATGATGAGCAGCAAATTGAGGTTACGATTCCAATGCCTAACCTATTATTACGTGCTGAGGAACAGCATGTGGATTTATATGCTGCTATTGACCTTGTGGTAGACAAACTAGAACGTCAAATCCGCAAGCATAAAACGAAAGTAAACCGCAAATTCCGAAACGAGGGCGCACCTAAATACGTATTCGCCCAAATGGAAGATGAAGCGAAACGAGCAGATCCTTATGATGACAATGACATTGAAATTGTAAGAAACAAGCGCTTCGACTTGAAGCCAATGGATTCAGAGGAAGCAGTTCTACAGATGGATATGCTAGGTCACAGCTTCTTCGTATTTACAAACGTTGAGACTGACACAACCAACGTAGTGTACCGTCGTCGTGATGGTCGCTATGGCTTGATTGAACCAAGCTAAATCATACCTAACCAAATGAAAACGTAGGGAGATTCCACACAGGGATCTCCCTTTTTATCGTCTAGGAAACTATAAACGGGTTAAGTTTGTGGATAACTTTGATAAAGTGATGTGGCCACGTCCAGCTCCAGCGCCCAGCGACTAGCAAACTTCCTGCACCTCCTTACGATAAGTCAACATCGAATCGCTAGCGCTCTTCGTGTTTCCTTTATCTCATACGGAGCCGTCCAGTTTGTACGTCGCTAACCAGGCGCTTGCGCTTTTGTAGTGTCCAGCTCCAGCGCCCAGCGACTGGCAAACTTTCTGCTCCTCCTTGCAATAAGTCAACATCGAATCGCTACAACATCGAACCAACCCACGTCCTGTGGGCAGCAGTTTGTACGTCGCTAAACGGGCGTTTCCGCTTTTGTTTTAATACATAGAAACTTCTTCCTTTACGATGTGTCCTCTATGAAAAAGTTGATTTCCCTTCTATGAAAATCCATCTTTTCCCACTACAAAGTCATATAGACCGCAACTTCTCCTATTCGTCATTCTTGTCGAATGGTGGTATAAATTAGGTAGTGATGAAAGGAGGCGTGATTATGAGTCAGGAACATTGCAATGCTTGTCGAAAAATGCAAGATACCATTCGGAAGCATGAAGAGATTTTGACCCAACTGATTCATTTTGTTGGGAACAACCATGAACCTATTATTGCTATGGAAAAAGACGGGAAGTCTACTCGTTATCAGCACCTCATTAGCTAATCCCCCTCCATAAAAGGTTACCTCGTTTGATCCTCGAATATCTTCGTAACATCCCCCTTCCTAAGAAAAGAGTAGCTCATCCCCGGGCTACTCTTTTTCGACAATGTAAATACATTACCAATGCCTTTCTTCCCCTATCATGCAAGTTGTCATCCTACTTCTGTTAGTGTTATTATTAGTAATGGACTAATCTATGAGGAAATAACGATTTCTATAAATAGGGGAGCGTTATAAATGCGTGCTTTACTAAAAAAAGTGTTCGGCGATGAGAATTCTCGTGCACTGAAAAAAATCGATAAAACAGTAGAAGAGATTGAAAGCTTAGAACCTGAGATGGAGAAGCTTTCGGATGAAGCGTTACAGGCTAAAACGGAGGATTTTAAAGGCCGATACCAGAAAGGGGAAAGCCTTGATGATATGCTACCGGAAGCATATGCAGTTGTCCGTGAAGCTTCCAAACGTGTATTAGGCATGCGCCCGTTCCCGGTACAGTTAAGTGGTGCGATTGCCTTACATGACGGAAATATTGCTGAGATGAAGACAGGTGAAGGTAAGACCCTTGCGTCTACTATGCCTGCTTATTTAAATGCGATCACAGGGAAAGGTGTCCACATTATCACGGTCAACGATTACTTAGCGAGTCGTGACGCCGAGGATATGGGTGTGCTGTATAATTTCCTTGGACTAACGGTAGGCTTGAATGCCAATGGTCTTTCGAAAGAAGAAAAGCGTGAAGCGTATCATGCCGATATTACGTACGGTACAAACAATGAATACGGCTTCGACTACCTTCGTGACAATATGGTGCTATATAAAGAGCAAATGGTTCAACGACCATTGCACTTTGCCATTATTGACGAGGTGGACTCCGTATTAATTGATGAAGCGAGAACTCCATTAATTATCTCTGGCTCCGCACAGAAGTCAGCGAATATGTATCATAAAGCCGATCAATACGTGCGCACGTTGAAGCAAGAAGAAGATTACACGTATGATGAGAAAACAAAAGGCGTTCAATTAACAGAAGAAGGGATTAACAAAGCAGAACGCTTCTTCCAAATTGAGAACCTTTTTGATCTTTCCAACGTAACCCTGACACACCATATTAATCAGGCACTAAAAGCGCACACGTCAATGATGCGTGACCAGGATTATGTGGTCCAAGAGGAAGAAGTTGTCATCGTTGACCAATTTACCGGTCGTCTTATGAAAGGTCGAACGTATAGTGATGGCTTGCACCAGGCGATTGAAGCAAAAGAAGGGCTTCAAATCCGTAATGAAAGCCAAACGCTAGCAACGATCACCTTCCAGAACTTCTTCCGTATGTATGAGAAGATTTCTGGTATGACTGGTACAGCGAAGACGGAAGAAGAGGAATTCCGTAACATTTACGCGATGGATGTTGTGGTTATTCCAACCAACAAACCGATCGTTCGTGACGACAAAGCGGACATGATTTATAAGTCGATTGATGCGAAATTCAAAGCGGTTGTCGAGGATATTAAAGAGCGCTATGGTCGAGGCCAACCTGTTCTTGTTGGTACAGTTGCCGTGGAAAGCTCTGAACTCGTATCCCAATACTTGAAAAAAGCAGGCGTACCGCACAACATTCTGAACGCGAAGAACCACTTCCGAGAAGCAGAAATCATTGAAAACGCTGGTCAAAAAGGTGCAGTGACAATCGCGACGAACATGGCTGGTCGTGGTACCGACATCAAACTTGGCGACGGCGTAAAAGAATTAGGCGGTCTTTCCGTTATTGGTACGGAGCGTCACGAATCACGCCGTATTGATAACCAGCTTCGAGGTCGTTCCGGACGTCAAGGGGACCCTGGTGTTTCCCAGTTCTATCTAGCGATGGAAGACGAATTGATGCGTCGCTTCGGTTCTGACAACATGCGTAGCATGATGGATCGTCTAGGCATGGATGATACGCAGCCGATCGAGAGTAAAATGGTCTCCCGTGCTGTTGAATCAGCGCAGAAGCGAGTAGAAGGAAACAACTTCGATGCGCGTAAAACCCTTCTTGCCTATGACGATGTACTTCGCCAGCAGCGTGAAGTTATCTACAAACAGCGTTTTGATGTTCTTGATTCCGATAACCTTCGTGGAATTATCGAAGAGATGATCAAGTCAACCATCGAGCGTCAGGTTTCTACTCATACGCAAGATGAAGAGGACGAAAATTGGGATCTTGATGCATTAGTCGATTATCTGAAAGGAACAGTCCTTGAAGAAGGGGATGTTACGACATCTGATTTGAAAGGCAAAGATCCTGAAGAGATGAACGAACTCATCATGGCAAAAGTGAAAGAACGCTACGATGAAAAAGAAGAAGAGCTTACGTCTGAACAAATGCGTGAGTTTGAAAAGGTAATTCTTCTTCGCACCGTGGATACGAAGTGGATGGATCACATTGATCAAATGGATCAGCTCCGCCAAGGTATTCACCTCCGTGCATATGGTCAAAACGACCCTCTTCGCGAGTATCAATTTGAAGGCTTCGCGATGTTTGAACAAATGATCGCCAACATCGAAGAAGATGTATCCAAATACGTCATGAAAGCACAAATCCGTGAAAACCTTCAGCGTCAAGAAGTAGCCAAAGGAGCAACGGCTGTTTCTGGCGATGATCAGGAGGACAAGAAAGAAACAAAACGGAAACCGATAAGAAATACCCAGCAAGTAGGGCGTAATGAACCTTGCCCTTGTGGCAGCGGCAAGAAATTCAAGCATTGTCACGGACAATAAATAGACTCCAAGGCACTCTCTAGTAGAGGAGAGTGTCTTTGTCTGTTGTTTTACTTTTAGAAGAGGCTATCATCAAGGGAAGCTCATAATTGTTTCCTTCTCAATGCGGGTGAGGAGTAATGCGCGCTTCCGCTTTTCTTATAATTACTGTAGAGGTGAGATGCAATGGAATTAGTAGATCTTAAACATGAATTAGATAAAATGGCTAATCAATTAGCGGACTTCAGGGGGTCTCTTTGACTTCGATTCAAAGAAGGCTCGTATTCAAGAATTAGAAGAACAAATGGCAGAACCATCCTTTTGGGATGATCAAACAACCGCCCAACAAGTCATTAATGAAGTGAATGGTCTTAAAGAGCTTGTTCATACGCTAGAGCGTCATGAAGAAACGCATGAAAACTTAGAGGTTTCTCATGAACTCGTCAAAGAAGAGCAAGATGAGGAACTTCACCAGGAACTAGAAGAGGATGTGAAAAAGCTCCGTAAAGACCTTGATGAGTTTGAACTTCAAATGCTGTTAAGCGAACCTTATGATAAAAACAACGCCATCCTCGAACTTCATCCAGGTGCTGGTGGGACCGAGTCGCAGGACTGGGCGAGCATGCTTCTCCGCATGTACACACGCTGGGCGGAAGGACGTGGCTTCAAGGTAGAAACGATGGACTATCTACCTGGGGAAGAAGCTGGTGTAAAAAGCGTGACGCTGAACATCCAAGGGCACAACGCCTACGGCTATCTTAAAGCCGAAAAAGGGGTCCACCGTCTTGTCCGTATTTCTCCGTTTGACTCATCTGGCCGTCGTCACACGTCTTTTGCTTCGTGTGAAGTGATGCCTGAATTTAACGAAGAAATTGAAATTGAAGTACGAAGTGAAGACTTGAAACTAGATACGTATCGCGCTAGTGGTGCTGGTGGTCAGCACGTTAACACGACTGACTCCGCTGTGCGGATTACCCACTTACCAAGTAATATTGTGGTAACCTGCCAGTCTGAGCGTTCTCAGATCAAGAACCGTGAGCAAGCGATGAAAATGTTGAAAGCAAAACTGTATCAACGCGAAATCGAGCGCCAGCAGCAAGAGCTTGATGAAATTCGTGGGGAGCAAAAGGAAATTGGCTGGGGAAGCCAAATCCGCTCCTACGTGTTCCACCCATACTCCATGGTGAAAGACCACCGTACCAATAAAGATGTCGGTAACGTACAAGGCGTCATGGATGGTGACATTCAACCATTCATTAACGCATTTTTACGCTCGCAGATGGACTAAGAATAACCCTGTCTACAGAAGTAGGCAGGGTTTTTGTCGTTTAGTGGGTGCTGGCGTGTGGAAGTCGCGAAGATCCCAATCCCACCCATCCCAGCATCAAGGTGGCCATCAATCAAGCACGTCCCCTCGCAATCTCCGCCACCAATTCTGTTCCCTCCAACCAACTACCTACACCCCGCTCCTTTCATGTACTAATGCGTTATATCGCTGGCGTTTACACCCCTCATCCATCGTGCTATACTCCATATCGGAATTCATTCCAATTTTTACGTAATGGAACATATTTTTTTCAAAACAAACAAGAATAAAAGAGCAGGTTGCCGCGTTGATGATGCGCGGTCATTTTAATGGGTAAATTTTTCCGTTAGAGACGAGGTTGCTCTTTTGGACAGAATGTGAGAGGTGTTGTGAATGATGATGATGAAAAAATACCGTAGAGAACCGATGCCTGCGTGGCTTCATCATACGATTGAATACTTATTTGTAATCATAGGCTCTGCTTTTGTAGCAACGGCTTTTAATATCTTTTTGCTTCCAAATGAAATTGCTTCTGGCGGGGTAGCTGGAATTAGTACTATCACCAAAGGACTTTTTGACTGGGATCCAGCGTATGTGCAGTGGGCGCTCAACATCCCGTTATTTATATCAGGTCTTATTATTCTAGGGAAAAACTTCGGTGCCAAGTCCCTTGTGGGTACATTGGCGTTACCGTTCTTCGTTAAGCTGACGAGTGGTATCGATCCAGCTACAGAAAATGCGCTACTAGCTGCTATTTTTGGTGGAATGGGTGTCGGTCTTGGGCTTGGTATCGTCTTCCGTGGACGGGCCTCTACCGGAGGAGTTGATTTGCTTGCTCAGATTATACACAAGTACACGCATATCCCATTAGGTCTATGTATTGCCATGGTAGATGGTGTCATTGTGGCCAGTGCTGCAATTGTGTTTGATGTGGAAAAAGGATTGTTTGCCCTAATAGGCTTGTTTGCGACAAGTAGAACGATTGATTTTGTGCAAGTTGGTTTCAATCGCTCCAAGAACGTCATGATCATTTCGCAAGAATTAGATGCTGTACGATTGGCTATTCTCCAAGAAATTGATCGAGGCGCGACCGTATTGAGTGGTGTAGGCGGTTATACGAATGAAGACCGTAATATTATTATGGTTGTTGTGGAACAAAGTGAATTCACTAAATTGACACAAACGGTTAAAAAGATTGACCCCACAGCGTTTGTCATTGCTATGGACGCTGCTGAAGTGTTGGGGGAGGGTTTTAAATCTAGCTAGGTTGGATATAATATCCTTGATGGATTTTTTCTATCAGTACACTTCGTTAGGGGGAAGTAAATTGAAAAAGTATGTTATGGCAATCCTTTTTGGCTCGGCCCTAGTACTTAGTGCTTGTGGCGGTGGCGGAGAAGAAGATGGAGGCACCACTACAGACAACGGAGAAGAAAACCAAACAGAAGAAAATGGTGGCGACTCTGGTGAAGAAGCTGGCGGCGATAGTGGTGGCGAAGTGAACACTGCAGAAGCAGAGAAACTTTATAAACAAAACTGTGCAAGCTGTCATGCGAACGACCTTTCTGGTAATGTTGGTCCAAACTTAAAACAAATTGGTTCTAAGCTAGATAAGAGTGGCATTAAACAAGTTATCATTAACGGACAAGGCTCTATGCCTCCAAAGCAACTAGAAGGTCAAGAAGCGGAAACCGTTGCAGCTTGGTTGGCTACGAAAAAGTAACTATTTTTGATAAAAAAATACTTATGTGTAAAAACCTAGATAATTGGATGATTCATCCATTGTCTAGGCTTTTTTTTGTGTGCCAGGAAATTATAAAAATGTTATGCATAGGAGGCCCCGTCCAGCTTCAGCGACTAGTATGCTTTCCTCGCCTCTGTACGATAAGTCAACATCGAACGCTTGCGCTCTCTGTGTTCCCTTTATCTCATACGGATTTTGAGGAAATTCGATTAAACTCGCTGTCTCACGCAGCAACATCGAACCAACCCACGTCCTGTAGGCCGCAGTATATACGTCGCTAACCGAGCGCTTTTGTTCTAGTTCTGTGGAAATATGGATAATAGTATGAATTTCATTTTAAGATTTAGCAAACGCTTTAGCTATTGCCATACAGGCGATTGTAAGAGATTAGGTTGTAAAATCTGAAATAAAAATGTAATAATTTTATGTCTAAAAAAATCGAATTTAGATGTTATAATGAAAAAGACGCAAAAAAGAGTCACTATTTGAACAATCAAAAAATTAACTTACAGTCAAAGGTAGAACATCATAGATAAACAACGATAGAGACACAGGTGGTTTTCTAAATGATAGAGATGAAGGACGTTAACAAGACATATCCAAATGGGGTTACAGCCCTTCAAGGAATCGATTTATCCATAGCTCAAGGTGAGTTTGTGTACATAGTTGGGCCTAGTGGCGCTGGTAAATCTACGCTTGTTGGATTGATGTTTCGTGAAGAAAAGTACACGAGTGGTAGCATAACCATTAACGGAATTGATTTAGACAAGCTAAAAGAACGCAAAATCCCACAGCTTCGACGTAATATCGGGGTTGTGTATCAGGACTTTAAACTATTACCTAGACTCACAGTTTATGAAAATATAGCGTTTGCACTTGAGGTTCTTGAAGAATCCCCTAAAAATATTAAGAAACGTGTTATGGAAGTGCTAGATTTAGTGAAATTAAAAAACAAAGCACGCCATATTCCAGATCAATTATCTGGTGGGGAACAACAGCGTGTTTCCATTGCTCGTGCCATTGTAAATCATCCAAAAATGATGATAGCAGATGAGCCGACAGGGAACTTAGATCCAGATACTTCTTGGGACATTATGCAAATCTTCGAAGAAATCAACGCAAAAGGTACGACCGTCATTATGGCGACCCATAGCAAAGAAATCGTAAATACAATTCGAAAGCGTGTCATAGCCGTTGAAAGTGGCCGTATTGTCCGTGATGAAAGCAGGGGTGAATACGGTTATGAAATTTAGAACATTAGGAAGACATGCGCGTGAGGGTGGTAAAAACATCTATCGTAATGGATGGATGACCGTTGCATCCGTTGGGGCGGTAACAACCACCTTAATTCTAGTGGGCGTTTTTATTGCGCTGATGCTTAATTTGAATGAAATTGCCAACAACGTAGAAAAAGACGTTGAGATAAAAGTACTGGTTGAATTGACAGCTGAAGAAGGTCAAATTGATGACCTGGAATCTAAGCTCAAAGATATTCCTGAAGTCGAATCTGTAAATTTCTCTTCTAAAGAGGATGAACTGAATCGACTCATCAAAAGCATGGGCGAAGAAGGACAAGCTTGGGAATTATTCGAGCAAGACAATCCATTAAATGATGCGTTTGTCGTAAAAACGACAAATCCGGTAGACACATTTGATGTAGCTGAAAGCATCAAAGGCTTCGATTATGTGAACGAAGTTAATTACGGTCAACAAGTAGTAGAAAAACTACTCAGCTTCACCAAATATGCTCGTTACATAGGAGCAGGACTTATTATTGGACTTGTTTTCACTGCTATTTTCCTTATTTCGAATACGATTAAACTTACAATTATGGCTCGAAGCAAGGAAATTGGCATTATGAAGTTAGTCGGAGCAACAAATAGCTTTATTCGCTGGCCATTCTTCATTGAAGGAATGTTGCTAGGCATATTAGGCTCACTACTTCCAATCGGTGCTACCGTTGGAGGGTATTACTACCTTTACAATAATTTAAGAGATAAAATACAGTTTACATTTGTGGAATTACTACCATTTAACCCGTTCGCATGGCAGCTAGCTCTTATCTTGCTGGCGATTGGAGCGTTTATTGGGGTTTGGGGTAGCGTTATGAGTGTCCGTAAATTCTTGAAAGTATAAAATCACAGCGGCTAGGGAAGGGGAAAGCGTTGGAATGAAAAAGGTAATAGGGATTCTTTCAACACTATCAATCGCATTAGCATTAACCTTTACGACAACAGCTGGAAATGTTTCAGCAGCTACCTTAGATGAGATCGAAAAAGAGATTAATGAACTTAAAGAGAAACAAAATTCTATTGATAGTCGTCAAAACAAAGTAGAAGGAAACAAAAACGAAACAGATTCTAAAATCAATCAAAACCAATCTGAACAGCAACAGATTAATCAACAGATTAAAGAATTAGATCAACAAGTTGCAGATACGAACAGCAAGATACGTAAAAAGAACGAACAAATTAGTAATACGGAAAAAGAAATAACTAAAACAGAACAAGAAATCGAGCAATTAGAGAAAGATATTGCTGACTTAAAAGAGCGCATTGAAAAGCGTGAAGCGCTTCTAAAAGATCGCCTACGTAACCTTCAAGAGAATGGTGGCGACGTTAGCTATCTAGAAGTACTTATGGGTGCAAAGAATTTTGGAGACTTTCTTGACCGTGCAACTGCGGTGACGAAAATCATGGACCAAGACAAGAACATTATGGAAACCCATATTCGTGAAAAGAAAGAATTAGAAGAGAAGAAAAAAGAAGTAGAACAAAAGAAGAAAGACTTAGAAGAAAAGAAACAAAACCTAGAAAATCAAAAAGCTGAACTGACAGCATTAAAAGAGAAACTAGACGCTCAACGCCAGCTTAAAAATAAGCTTATGAAAGAACTAGAGCAAGAAGAACAAGAGCTTAAAGAGAAAAAGCTTGAGTTAGAAGAACAACAAGAAATCTTAAGCAGCCAGAAAGCAGCAATCCAATCGGAAATGAATCGAGCAGAAAGTGATAAACAGCAACGTAAGGAACAGCTAGCTGCTCAACGCCGCGCAGCAGAGCGAGCCGCTGAACGTCGCGCAGCACAGGATAATAGTAGCTCTAGCTCATCAAGCAACAATGGTGGTAGTACCAGTACGCCAGCACCAAGTGGTAGTGGGTTTATCAGCCCAGCTAATGGCCCCGTAACATCTGGGTATGGTTCACGTTGGGGAAGCACTCACTTTGGTATTGATATTGGAAAATATGGAGGGTCTAGCCCAATCAAAGCTGTAGCGTCCGGAACAGTAATTAAATCCTATTACTCTTCCAGTTACGGAAACGTTGTCTATATTTCTCACTCTGTGAATGGTCAAATTTACACATCCGTGTATGCACACTTACAGAACCGCGAAGTTTCAGATGGCCAATCCGTATCTCAGGGTCAACGTCTAGGATATATGGGATCAACAGGACAATCTACTGGACCTCACCTACACTTTGAACTTCACAAAGGCCCATGGAACTATAGCAAGAGCAACGCTATAAATCCAGCTAGCTACATTAACTTTTAATTTTTGTTTAGTGACAAAGATATCGTTAAAGAACAAAGATATCCTTAAATGACAAAGATATCATTAAACGGGAATTACAAAGATATCGTTAAAAGTTCCAATAAATATAAACAAACAAGAATAATTATGCACATCTTAGTTAATTACTTTAACAAGGTGTGCTTTTTAATTATTAATAGGAGGATGATGAATGGCACGTTTTAATTATGAATTGACAATGGCTAAAATTGAAAAGTTTAAGAATGAAAGGAGAGGTGAAGGAGATTTAGAAACATACAAGCCCTGGATTACAGTCAGAGACTTGGCATCTAAAGGGAGAAGCAGTCGAGAATTTGGAGTGAAGGTCAAAAGAGAATATCATTTACTTTCTGATTTAGAGAGGTATTTCTTTTATATAGCGGAATGGTCAGACAATATTGTTGATATTAAAGAACAATTTCCTATATTAGAGAGAGAGAAGACTATGGAGATTGCAGAAATATTGGGTTTTAAACACCCTAAAGATACCAAAACTAAGGTTAATGCAGTAGTAACAGTAGATTTTTTAATTTCGTTCAAAAATAAAGAAGGCGAAATTAAAACAGTCGGTAGGTCAATTAAACCTTCTAGTGAACTGATAAAGAAAAGAACTATAGAAAAACTACTAATAGAAAAACACTACTTTGAATCTATTGGAATAGATTGGGCGATTGTTACTGAAAGAGAAATTAATAAAAATCTTGCGGTTAATATTCAAGAATTAAGAGAATATTTACTTCGTGAAAACCAGATAGATAAGGGAGTAACAGACTTTCTTTTAAGTAAAATGAAAACGCTTTCAAAGGAGGGTGTTATTATGGAGGATATTAAACATATAAGCCAAGTTGAAGGTTTCAGATTGGATGAACTTTTAACTGCATTAAAAGTTCTAATTGCTACTAAACAAATCCCTTTTAACTTAAACCAAAGATTAGATTTTAATAAAACTTGGTCTTTTTATAAAATCGGAGGTTAAACATGATTACTACAAATTCAGTATATCAATGGCAAGAAAGCGGAGAAAAGTTTAGAATATTGTGGATCAACCCAAGTGCAACTTACGCATTTGTAATTGACATGGAAAATTATAAAAATAATATGCCATATGAGTTCCCTCTACACAAAATGCACAAAGCAATTTTACTGGGAGAAATATATCATATAGAAGACCCAATAAGATATCATCCCTCAGATGATAAAGAAAAAAATAGATATTGGGAGATATTAAAGGACATTGTAACTATAGAACCTGCTATCTATCAGAGCAAAGAAAGATACAGATTAATTGAGGGGTTAATGAGTAAGTATGATGTATCTGACGTAACACTTTATAAAAAGTTAAAAAGGTATTGGAAAGGTGGGATGTCTCCGGCTGCTCTTTTAGATGGGCGAAAATGGTCAGGTGGAAAAGGTGAAGAAAAGATATCTACTAATAAAAAAGTTGGGAGAAAAAACTCAAATAAAAATTTATCAATGCCAGTAACTGAAGAAATAAAAAAACAAATCAATGCTTCTCTTAAAGAACATTTTTTCAATAGAGAAGGGGCTACTCTTAAATTTGCATACGATATGTTTATTACAAAATATTATTCACAAGCTGTAAAAAATGATGATGGAACAATTTCTTTTGTTGCTAAGGAAAACCATCCAACACAAAGACAGTTCCATTATTGGGCAAAAAAGTTATATTCTCCAAGTGAAACGATTAAAGGAAAGAAAGGTGAAAAAAGATACCAAAAAGACCATAGAGGTTTAGAGGGGTCGAGTATATATGAAGCTATGTGCCCCGGAAGTAGATTTGAAATTGATTCAACTATTGGAAATGTCTATTTGGTTAGTGAGTACAATAGGGAAGAAATTATTGGAAGACCGACCATCTATTTGGTAGTGGATGTATATAGTCGTATGATTGTTGGTTTTTACGTGGGTAATGAAAGTTCATCATCTTGGTTTGGTGCTATACAGGCCCTTGTAAATACAATACGTAATAAGAAAGAGCTTTGTGAGCAATATGGTATTCAAATAAATGAAAATGAGTGGCCAACAAAATATTTTCCTAAAGCCATTTTGGCGGATAAGGGTGAGTTTATCGGCTACAATTCAGATCTGATTACACAGAACTTCAGAATAAGGGTTGAGAATACCTCTTCTTACCGGGCTGATTTAAAAGGGACTGTTGAAAAGATGTTAAATTTAATCCCAGAGAGTATAAGACCATTCCTCCCTGGTCATATAGAACCTGATCACCGTGAAAGAGGCGGGAAAGATTACAGGTTGGAGGCAAAACTTACCATCAGGGAATATAGTGAGTTAATTATTGAGGCTATTTTGCATTATAATAAAAGCTTTAAAAACACCTACCCCTTAACAAAAGAAATGATAAAGGAGAATTTGAAACCAACCCCCATAAATTTATGGAACTGGGGCATTAATGAAAACCCCAGCAACTTAATAGAGATGAGCCCTGAAGAAGTCTATTACAACTTATTACCTCGTAAAAAAGCAACAGTGACACATAGAGGCATTGAGTTTAAAGGGGCTAGATATATTTGCGATATAGTAAGAGAAGAGAATTGGTTAGCGAATGCTCGGAATTATGGTTCATTTAAAGTTGATGTTAGCTATGATACAAGGAATACCAATAAAATATACTTGCATTATGAATACAAGTTTATTGAATGTTTGCTTCTTCCTCATCAAGAAAAATATATGAATGTAACATTTGATGACCTAGATTCCTTACGGCAGCAGTTAAATAATCAAAATAAAGAACAAGAAGAACAACAGCTTTCTAATAACGTTGGCTTTAACAAAACAATACAGGGGAAAGTTGAAGAGTTTACAAACCAACCTGAAAAAGAATCTCCTAAACAAACAAAAAAAGAACGTGTTGAAAATATATTAGAAAATAAAAAAGAAGCTAAAAATCAAGAAAGAAGGGCCAATCCTCTAATTTATGGTCAACTAAGTGATAATGAGTCAGATGATGCAGATAAAAACCAATTTAAAAGAAAGTCTATATTAGAGTTAGGTTTATTTCAAGACGAGGAGGAAAGCGATAATGGTTGATTATTTACTTGAGGAATATGAAAACAATCCCTTTATTAAAGCCCTACCGCCAATCCAAAGCTTAGGAACCTCATATGAACATATGATAGTCGATCAAGTATTTTCTGAAGAGGAGGTAAAGTTACCGGAAGAATTAAAGAATTTTGTATTGCCTAAATTAAAAAGATTGTATCTACCTCATAGCAAAAGTCTAGACCTAGAAAAAAGAATCTCTATGGTAATGAGATATGGTTACCTGGGAAGGAACCCATTAGAGAAAAGACAATATCAATCTCTCTTTAATAAAGAGTACATGTATGAAGAGTTACACGACCAAACAGATAGCTTTGCTTTAATTGGCATCCCAGGCATCGGGAAAAGTAAAACCGTTGAAAAAGTCCTATCAAGGTATCCGAAAGTAGTAAAACATAGCGCACCAATAAATAGATATCAAATCACCTATTTAAAGCTTGATTGTGCACATGATAGCTCCTTAAAGACGATTTGTATGTCATTTTTTTCTGAAATAGATGCCGTACTTGGAACTAATTACGTAAAGGACTTTGGAAGAAAAACATTTTCTACAAGTGCCATGGTAAATAACATGGCTCACCTATCAAAACTTCATGCTTTAGGTATTTTAGTTATAGATGAAATTCAGTATTTGTTATCTGGACAAGGGAGTAGTTATGAAAAGGTAATGAATTTCTTTGTTAGTTTATCGAATTCTGTAGGAGTGCCCCTGTTACTAATGGGAACCATGAGAGCAAGAGAAATTTTACAAAGAGATTTCAGGCAGGCTAGACGAAGTTGCGGAGTTGGTGATTTAGTCTGGGAAAATTTCAAAAGTGATGATAAAGAATGGAGAGCTTTAGTTAAAACCGTATGGAAGAACCAGTTACTGGATGAAATCCCAAATTTAAATGATTCATTTTATAATGTCCTATATAAAGAAACTCAAGGAGTTCCAGATATTCTTGTGAAGTTGATGCAAATGTCTCAAGTAAGAGCATTAGAATTTGGCACTAAACACTTAACCCCCGAATTAATTCAAAGTGTTTCAAAGGAAGACTTTCAATTAATTAAACCGATGCTGAAGGCACTTGAATCAAACGATAATAAAGAACTAATGAAATATGATGATCTTATGCCTTTGAGTCATAAAGGAAAAGACACCCCTGATAATAAAACAAAAAAGAAACAATCCTCATCTTCATTACATCAAAAAACTTTTGATTTTTTAAAAGAAATGGGACATAAACACTATATGTTGGATTTAATCATTGAAAAAGTTATTGACGAAATGAAAAACCCAACTTTTAAAGAAGTGATTCCGAAAGTATTGGAAGAAATAGAAGGCGTTCAACCAAAACAAAAATTGCTATTATATGAGGACTTATTTACTGAAATTAAAAGCTATGGACCTGGAAAAGAGGCTATTGAAAAAACATATGAGTATCTTGCCGCGAAGGGATTAATAAAACAAATATCATTTGAGTAAAGGGGGGATTAAATGATTTCAGGTTTTCCTAACGTAAGCAAAGGAGAAACAGTTTATTCTATCATGGCAAAGTATCATAAGATGATGGGACATACTGAGATAAGAGCAACATTCGAAAAAGTACTAAACAAGGATAAAGCAGCCCTGTCAGGTATTAATGTGGATTTACCCACCATTATTTCAAACTTACACTATACTACCTCAGAATTCTCCCTCTATAGACAGCTAGAAGATTGGGTAACCCATCATACCAGTTTTAATTACTATTCATTCTTCCACGAAACAAAAATTAAAGAGAAACTATTAGTGAACTATATTCATGAACCTTATAAGCATGGGATTACTCTTCAAATTGGTAAAGCAGCTTCTGATATAGTTGAACCGAAATATTTAAAGTTTTGTATGTCATGTTATGAAAAAGAGATTGAAGAAGCTGGGGTAGCTTCTTGGTACTGGATTCATCAAATACCTGGAGTATTCACTTGTCCTTTTCATAATAAATCATTACACATTAGCAAAGTCCCAAGAAATCCGAGATATTTACAATTGTTAGATGAATCCGTAGTCAATGATAGTGATGTACTATTGGATATCGAGGAATTGGTCTCAAAATTCAACCCTCTATCTCACTTAAGCCTAAAAATTTCTACTGAAGAAATGAATGGAAATTGGGACAAGCCAAAGTATAAAAAATCGTACATTGGGTTAATTAAAAAAGCGGGATATGGCGGATATGAGGCGAACGTATATAAAGAAAAGATGTACATGGATATTACAGAATTCTACGGACTGAAAATTATAAATATTTTGGAAGAAAAAATAGCCTTCAACTTTACCTCATTAGAAAAACTATGGAATGCTAAAGATAGTGTACAACATCCTATATATCATATATTATTTCTCCACTTTATAAGTGAAAAGATGAATTACGATTTGGAACAAAACTCCATAAGGGAATTAATAGAGCTGGGTCATGAATATTTTCATGACCCAGCATGTAATATGGATGCATTACAAGCACAATTCATATGTCTTAACGCTTTCTGTGAGTACTTTTATAAAAATAACTACATAGTTGTCCACCACTCGAAGTCTAGTGGAAATCATACTTTTCATGTGAGTTGTACATTTTGTGGCCTAAAGTACAGAAATCATTGTATTCCATCCGATTTCACAAACTATAAATGGGATTCATTGATAGAAGTTGGAAAAAATTTAGATGAGAAAATTATTAGTATGGTCTTAAAAGAGAATTTATCATTTTGGAAAACCGCAAAGATACTAGGGTTACCCGAAAATTCAATAAGGAAAGTGATTCAAAGAGAAATGAATGGGCCATTACAACAAAAGGGATCGAGTACTAAAAAATATAATCAAAAAAGGGATAGAGAAGAATGGGAAGCACTAATTATAAACAATAAATTAAAAACCAAAACGGATCTCGCAAATGAACATTATGCGTTATTTAAGAGGTTAAGAAGATATGATAGAGAATGGTTGGATTCCCGTGATTACAAAAAAGCAGGTTCAATGCAAAATATAGAAGTTGTGGATTGGAAACAAAGAGATAAAGAATATTTAATAATTCTAAAAGAAGCCTATAAAGAACTTTTAAAAGAATACAAACCTAAAAAAATTTCTCACAATACGCTAACAATAAAAGCTAATATAAAAATAAATAAAAAATATCAAGCTAAATTGCCCCAGACTTTCGATTTTATTAATGAAGTAAAAGAGACTAATGACCAGTTTGCGATACGTAAAGCTAAAATGATTTTAGACCACCAATGTAAACTACCATTAGGAGCTCAATATAAACCGAAAAATATGACACACAAAGTGGGGTATTACAATAAAATTTCTGATGACGCTAAAAAGCATATCAGGAAGATGCTAGATGATTTCTATAATGAAGTATTATAGTAAGTATTTTGAGGATCTAATCTTACTTACCGAGACCATTGGAATACTATAGCGTATTTTGTAAAAGAGTGTGTATAACATATTATTCATCCGATCTAACTTTTTTTCTAATTACGGGTGTCATCAATATGTGACCAATGAATAAGTTAGCAATCCGATGTATTAATTGTGATATTTATTCATTTATCTTGAGATCAAGTCTTCAAGATAAGGGCCATTATGTTGAAGACTTGAATTCGAGATAATCGTTAAACTGAATAGTTATGTGAAGAGATTACATGGGTTTTTATGGTAAAATTGAGTAGGTAATTACGGTATGACACTAAATTGAAGCAAAATGGTTTTATGTGGAAGGATGATTTTTGTGAGTAAAACATTATATTTTTCAAAAGTGAATATTAACTCCCATATTTTACGTGTATATGAGGATAAAAAAGAGTTTGAACGGATTATAAAAGAACTATATGTAAAAATTAAGGATGATGTGGAATATGTGAGTGAAGCATTACAAATGGATGACGAGGGAAATCCATACACTCATAAAGAAATTTATAAGTTTAAGTCTATTGAGAAATTTAAGGATGAACTAGATTTCACAATAACAGGTAAGGTATTTAAAACAATGACAATTTTTATAGGTGAAGAGAATGGAGAGACTGGAGAAATCAAAAAAATTCCCGCCGAACACACGGAAGGAATTGAATTTCACTATGACTTATATAAAGAAATAATAACCTTTAATACAACTAGTAGGTTTGGTTACGTTAAATTTAATGATGTCTTTAAAAAGTTGCTTAATAAATGTATGTCAACTAAGAATGAAAAATATTACTTTGAAGTATCTTTATTAAGAGAAGGTCTAAATGTAAGCGAAATTAAAAAACAGTTGAAATCAATAGGTGAACTAGAAACTTTAAGAATAGAAATAATGCCTCCCAATCCAGATGACGAACTGCTTGATAGCATACAAAACAATGGTGAAGAATATTTAGATAGTTATAAAGATGGGAATGTAACACAAAGAAGTATACTGTTTACCTCAAGGGCACCTGAAGGCTTAAACATAGATTCAAGTATAATTGACAATGAGATTGAACAATTAGACAAAATCCACTCAAAATTATCTAGTGATGAAGCCACACTAAAAGGATATGTAAATGTAGAAGCAACAAACAAAAGCGGAAGGTTTTATACAACCAACGATAGTAAGCCTGTTAAAGATAAAATAGAAAAACCTTCAGGCTTACTTGATTTTGCTAAAATATGTAAAGGTAAAATAAATGCACTTGTAAGTAACATATTGTAGGAGGACATGATGAAAACTAGAATTCTTGATAGATTTTCCACTAATAAAAAGTGGAAAGATTATATAAATATACGTTCATTTGAATGTAAAGCCTCCCTTATCATATCAATTCTTCTTGTTTTTGCTTTTTACCTATTTGATATGTATGGGTCTTTCGATACTTACGTTGAAGTTTTACAAGATATAACCCTTAATATAATTCAAGCTTTAATTTCTTTGTTAGGCATTATCATTGCAGGCGTAGCAATAATTTTTAGTGCACTGAACAAAGAAGTATTGGCTACCATTAAAAAAATCAATCCGACTGCTTCTATTCAAACGATATTCATTAGCTTTGAATTTTTAGCCTTTAATATCGGAATTGGAATAATGATATTCCTTTTGCTTCACTTCTCTTTATATACTAGCTTTGAGTTGGTTCCTGAAATTGTGTTTTATATTCTTTTGTCCTTTTTCCTATACTTCTTTACGTTTATTATTTTTTATGCGATTAGTTTAATCAGTAACATTATAAGATTGTTTTACATTACTGACACTTATAGCAACATTAACGATTATGAAAATAGCGTACATTATGAGGCAAATGAAATTAGAATCGACTTTATTTTGAATTCTATAATGAAAGATAGAATATCTAAAGAGGAATTCATAAAGCAGTTATTTGAGTTTGTAGAAAGGAGTAATTCCGATAATAAAGAGGAAGTTAAAAAATACTTTAGGGATTACTACTCTTAATACAGAGAACTTCGTTTTGTTTTCATATATTCTTCCAGAAGTGACAATAAATCTTAAATTAGAATTATTCTTGAAATTCTTGCCATTCGATATAGAAATTTATTAGTTCCTATTGTTGCCCATGCAATTTGGAACCTGTTTGCTTTGTTTTTCTGATTTTAGACTAATCTGTCTAGTCAAATATAATATAACTAACAATATTCATTGAGATTATCTTGAATTCAATTCTTCAGTAAACGGGCGCGAATCATAAATAAAAAGTTGTGTCCCTTTATACTTTGGGAAAGTTACTATCAAAATGTAATGTAAACAAGGTGGTGCGATTTTTTGGTATCCGTATTAAAAAGGTTTGGAGTTGTTTTATCTTGTATAATTCTTTTAACCGCATGTTCTGAAGCAGAAGAAACAGATGCCAAAACTATTATGGCAACTGGAAAAGTAGTTGAAAAAAACACTGAGGATACAGAGAGATATATAGAAGTGTTGACTATAGTCGAGAACAACAAAAGAAACATAAAGTTACAAGTTAAAAATGAAAATGTATGGAACTTGATCTTAAAAGATAAATTTTACAGGGTCTCATTCGATATTGAAAACGATACATATAGTCCATTAAAAGAAATAAAGACAATAAAAGTCGATCCTGAAAAGTTCCAAAAAGACTTAATGAACTTAAACTAACAGGGAATTATAGTTGAGGGGAATTTGATGATTATCTCAAATTCAAGTCTTCCTGATAAGGGGCGCAAACCTGGAATAAGGCTAACGGGAGACTCAGTTTCGAGATAATTAGTATATATATAGTGATTTCTTTAATGAGAAGAAGATTTAGAGGAAAATGGTATTAATGAGGGGGGAATTATTATTAATAAGTTTATAGTAGATATTTATAAACAAGTTTGGGATGAGATTGGTTTTGGTCCAAAAGAAGATGTACACTTAAAGACACTATGCTATCAATTAGATAAGAAATTAGATGAGTTCTCCAGAGAAATTCACAGTAAGATAGGATTTGGTATAGGTGATGGGTTTTCTGTGTATATTAACGGTTTTGATAACATCATCTTTGTAAGAATAGAATTGTTTGATACTAGTGAATATTCATATATTACAGAGTATCTAAAGAGCAAAGGCGAAGAAATTGATTATCCTAGCTTTGATTCTAACATGGTGGATACTCTAGTTCATGTTTCGAAATTTGATCAGAAATTGACTCAGAATTTGATAAATGAATTACATAATGAGTTTAGACAGGAAATAAAAATTACACATTCTGAAAAGATTTTTGAGAAAGGTGCATCTAATTGGGAAGTAGAATTGCTACTATGGTTGAGTAATATACCTGCTTCTATAATAGGCGCTTACATCTACGATTTTTTCCAAAAAAATAAATCAGATGAAGCAGAAATGCATGTAATTGATAGTTTTGATAAGGGTTCTGTATTAGGTATAGCTGCAAAATTAAGCGAAGTTAGCATAAATGACTTGGAAGTAATAAAGTCAGAATATAACGAACATGATGGTACAACATTTTACTTAATTACTAGTAGATATGTAGATGTTAAATTAAAACTAAATAAATCAAATAAAGTCATCAATTATAGTTTAGATAAGAAAAGTTATCTAAAAATTTAATCTATATCTCGATTTCATATACTCAGGATATAGGGACGATAGCCGGACATTGGTTATCGCTTATTGTGCTAACGAAGCAGAACATTTCAACATAAACTAAATTTGAAAAGATACGAAAGATAGTAATTAATTTTACATTTCTTTAGGCGCAAATATTTATCCAAATTCAACTCACTTTAAGGAGTTTAAAAGCTTACTTGTTATTGATCAACTTGAGGATATCTAGAAATCAAGTTTTCTGTTAAGGGCGCTTTCCTGGAAAAAGGAGAGCCTTTTTTTGTTTGTCTTGAACGTAAATTTGATTATAAACTGGATATTTATGTTTGGAGGAACTATCTTGAAAAAACTTGGACATAAGCGCTAACATAATTTACAATAAATGGATTGCTTTTATTTTTACAACAGGATAAGTCCAATTTAACGCCCACTATGATATGAGATGCACCACTGGTAGTGAAGCAAATCCTTATCCTGGTTATAAAGTTACTTGAGAACTAGAGTAGCAACATTAGACCATACAATCACAGGAATATAGGAGTTGAATTCTATTGAATATTACAAAGAAAAAGATTTTTCTTACCCTATTAATTACAGCATGTGTAATATCGTTAATGGTTTCCACCATTCTTAGCTTTCAACTTGAAAGAGTTAATAGTCAACAATCTGATGAACTTAATCAATCCATGGAATCCCTGTACAATACTGTGGAATCACATATTAAAGCTCTAGAAGAGATTAACGATATAGATGAATATGAGTTCAACACTATACAACCATTTCTTTATAATTCTTTAGACGCAATAAAAAATCATCAAATGATCACTTTAACTATTTATTCTAATAAGAGTGATCGTAAAGCTGTCAAAGCCTATAAAGATGAATTTAACCAATTATGGAATGTGCTTAATGAGGTTCATAACGAGGAAAATAATAAAATTGAAAACCTTGATAATCACATAAAACAGTTAAAAACTTCCCTTGATAATTTCAAATCCTATAACCAAGGTAAGGAATAACCTTAGAGGGATCTCCACTTCAAGTGAGAGGTATTAATTTAACTGAAATAGTGTTTCATTTTATAAAACAGGGGACAGTAATTCAATAACTATCCTAAAAAAGCCCATGATTTTAAATTAATCAGATGGGCTTTTTAGAGTTAATAGGCATCTAAACTGTTAAATTATACCTTATAAGCGTCTCCCCCCTTCTAAACTTAACACCAGCCCACTTTCAAGCTCCATATTATCATGATCTCTTCTTTCTCCTGTGGTTTGTATGAAAGTGGGGGATATGTGAATACTAATATTTAGGTGATTTGGGTTCAATTCTAGGAGAGTGAAGATAATGCTTCTATCTGTAGTATGGGAGAAATACCAGCTAGATAAAAAAATCGAAGGTTATTCCCCTTTCACAATGAAGTCCTACAGTAATCAGTATAAAATGTTAATTCGACATTTTGGTGATATCGATATGAATACCATAACAACAGACGATCTTAAGAGTTATTTAGTAGAGTCAAGCGAACTATTAAAACCTTCAAGTTTAGGTCATAGAGTCCGTTGTGTAAGATGCTTGTTTAAGTGGGCTTATGATGAAGGATTTATTGATAAGAACCCCGCAGTTAAATTGAAGGAACCTAAATTGGGAAAGCGCATTCCAAAATTTCTTTCGGAACTAGAGATAGAACATCTTCGAGAAGCATGTGAAACGTCTATGGAAAATGCTATTTTTGAATTTTTTTATTCAACAGGTTGTAGAATTGGAGAAGTAGTAAAGTTAAATCGAGAAGATATATCCTTTTCAACAAATTCTGTAATCGTACATGGCAAAGGGGATAAAGAAAGAGAAGTCTATTACAATACCCGTTGTTCATTATGGTTAAAAAGGTATTTGGAGGAACGGGAGGATGATGATCCTTGTTTGTTTTTAACGGAAAGAAGACCTAAGAAAAGAATAAGCAGCGATATGTTGCGTTATATCATTAAACGGATATCAAGTAAGGCCGGTATTAATAAAAACATTCATCCTCATCAACTAAGACATAGCTATGCTACGCATATGATCAACAATGGAGCACCTGTAGAAGTTATTCAAAGTCTATTAGGTCATGAAAAGAGCGAAACAACTAAACTATATGCACAGCTTAGCGGTAAACTGAGACATGATTTATATACGAAATACTTTTAAAAGAACACGTTCATATAGAATGTGTTCTTTTACATTTATTAAATACAATGAATGATTTTGTAATTTATTACTGAATTCATAAAGCATAATATTGATTATGTTTTTGTGAATTCTTGCGCATCCGGAGGCTTAAGTATATTAACTATAGGATTAATGGATAAATTATCTCGAATTCAAGTTTTCCATATTTGGGCACAAACCTGGAACAATGTTGTGTCCTTTATTTTTGTCTTGATTGTATAATATAACGGATTATTAACTGGGAATATGTGTTAAAATTCAAGTTGATTGATGAGAAATGTACTAAAACAAACTGGCTGTGGGGAACAAAAAAGTTATTACAATTATATAGGGAGGGTTTGATATAAAAAGAATCTACGTCTCCATTTTGCTTGTGACACTCATGAGTTTTATGGGAGGATGTTACTTTATCTTACGATTAAATAATATTAGCAACTTTATAGTTACTTTTTTAACGTTAACCTTAATAATTTTACCTCCAATGTTAATCTATTGGTTTCTAATACGTCCTGCTTTTATTCCGAAAATAGTAGTGTATCTAACATTTATTGTTTGCTTGGGTACCGCACATTTAATAATACCTACTTCGCAAAAGGAGTTTTTCAACCAAATCTTGTTCTGGCTTATACCAGCTGTAGAAATTAGTATTGTAATTGCGGTTTTATATACTATCATAAAAAGTTTCATAAGCTATAAGAGGAATAAGAATAGGAAAGAACATGACTTTATTGAATTAACAAAAATGTCACTTGAGCCCAAATTTGGAGATGGTTTTGTTTTAGAAGCGATTGTAACGGAACTTAGTGTTTTCTACTATTCAATTGTAGGATGGTTTAAAAAGCCTATTGCTAGGGATAATGAACAAATATTCTCATATCATAAAACTTCTCAAATTAAAACTATTGTTATCGTATTTTCAATTCTAATTATATTGGAAGGAATATTATTTCATTTTCTCATTCAAATATGGAGTGTTTTAGCAGCATGGATTTTTACTATAATAAATATTTACGCTTTGCTTTATATAATCGGACTATATAAATCTGTGATATTTTTACCTCATATTATCGATCATGAAAAAGTCGTCATTCGCTTTGGATACCAGAGCAGTATTAAATTGAATATAAGAAATATAGAGAGTATAAAAACTGCTAAAGAAATAGGTGGAATTGGCCAGAAAACACCTAAAGATACATATTATGCAATGTTGAATTTAGATTCCCCACAGTATGAAATCTTTTTAAAAGAACCTGAATTAATGAAAAGTTCATATGGAAGAAAGAAATATGTTAAAAATATTATATTTAGGACTGATAATCCAAAAGGAATGATTGAGGAGATAAATTCTAATATTAAATCTTTAAGTAATGGATAAATAGATAATTTAGCTATCACAGGGGAGATATTAAATGATTAAAGATATATATGAATTTGTAAGTGAAACACAGTTAAAAAAGTATGCAGAACTTGCTGTACAAGCTGGTGTAAATCTGCAGAAAAATCAATTATTGGTTATTCATAGTGATATACAAAATGCTACGTTTGCACGTCTGATCCAAACGGTAGCTTACGAGGCAGGAGCTTCAAATGTATTTATAGATTGGACAGATGAACAGTCCACTAAAGAATTTTACATGAATGCAGCAGATAGTTTCATTGATCATTTTCCTGATTGGCAGGCTGCCCGTTTTAAGGAGTGGGAGGATGCAGGTGCTGCTTACATTCATATTATTTCTGAAAACTTAGATGTCTTTGATGAAGTTTCTACAGAAAGGGTAACTCGATACCAAAAAGCTTCTCGTACCAAATTAAGAGATTATTATGCGAAAATTAGATCCCACGAGGTACGCTGGTGTCTCCTAGCTGTCCCAAACGTTGTATGGGCAACTAAAGTATTTCCTAACCTAACTACAGATGAAGCTTTACAATCATTATGGAAATTAATTTTAAAAGGATCTCGGGCAGATGGGGAAAATCCTATAAAAGATTGGGAGAGTCATAATAGAGCCTTCGAGTCTCGAAAAAAGTTCCTAAACGAGAGCCAATTTGAAGCCCTGCATTTTACAAATAGCCGTGGAACTGATTTACTAGTTGGTCTACCTAAAAATCATCTGTATATCGGTGGGGGGGTCATAGATAAAAATGGAATACCTTTCTTTCCGAATATTCCTACGGAAGAAATATTTACTGCTCCCCATAAAAATAAGGTGAATGGCAAATTGGTAGGTACTAAACCTCTTATCTATGGAGGAAGTGTCATTGATGAATTTTATCTAATTTTTAAAGATGGACGGATTACTGACTATTATGCCGAAAAGGGACAGGAAGTGTTACAAAATCTCATTGAAACAGATGAAGGTTCACATTATCTTGGTGAAATTGCCTTAGTATCTAATAAATCTCCTCTTTCTCAGGCAGATACTCTTATTTACAATACCTTGTTTGATGAAAATACGTCCTGTCATATTGGAATCGGAAATGCATCTCCCTCCAATATTCAAAATGGCATTGACCAATCTGAGGAAGAGTTGAAGATAGCGGGTTTGAATACTTCAATTTTGTTAGTCAATGTGACATTTGGTACCGGAGATATGAAAGTAGAGGGTATTAAAGAAGGTGAATCTAAAGTCCTGCTAATGAAGGATGGGGATTTCCAATTTTAAAAACAGAGAAAACGGATTTCTGGTGGATTATACTTAGTGCTAGTTATAATGAAGACAAATTGGATAGCATTCCTGTAACAATTGGAGATTAAGGGTTATGTTTGTGAAAGAATGTACTTAAACAAACAGGTGCTATAGTTGAAGGTTATATTTACCAAATTATCTTGAATTCAAGTCTTCCAAATAAGGGCGCGAATCTGGAATAACAGAGGTTGCGCTCTTTTATTTATGAACCCAAAAGTAAAACAAATAATACTAAAATATAATGGATATTTATGTTAATGTAAAAATGTGTTTATTTAAGAGGGCATTTTATGATTACCAGTATCGGAATTCCAGGGTTAATATTGGCAATTATTATACTTGCAGTGTTTATTGGTCTAGGAATATTGATTATTAAAGGAGTAACACAAAGAATAAAAAAGACCAACAGATGATTTAAAAGCAGAAATTTCAAACCTTAAAAAGAAAGGTAATGAACTTGAAAATGAAAGTATGGAAAGTGTAGTTACACCTTTACTAGATAAACTTATAAAATTGAAGAGGAGTAAATAATATGAGTACTTTAATACCTTTCTTCGCTATAGGAAGTATTGTATTAGTAATAGGAATTTTTAAGTATAGAGAATTCAAAAAAGAAAAAGTGTACTCAAAAAGGAAACAAGTTACAGAGATGGAGAAACCAAGTGAAGATGCCTATAAAAAAGCTGAAAAAGGTAAATCTTTAGGAAGAGGTGGGGGGCCATTTTAAAACCATAGAATGAAAACTATCTTAATTTCAACTGATCATGATAAGGGCGCAAATCTGTAATAACAGAGGTTGCGCTCTTTTATTTAAGAACTAAAGTAGAAAAATAATACTAAAATAGAATGGATATTTATGTTAATCTAAAAATGTGTTAAATAAGGGGGCATTTTATGATTACCAGTATCGGAATTCCGGGATTAATATTGGCACTTTTAGTACTCGCAGTATTTATTGGCCTAGGAATATTGATTATTAAAAGAGTAGCACAAAGAAGCAAAAATCCAACAGATGATTTAAAAGCTGAAATTACAAATCTTAAAAAGAGAGTTAATGAACTTGAGAATGAAAACAACTAATTATTTCTTCAACTATAGGTTGCGTTGTTGGTTGAAGAATAAGTTATTTAACTATTTATAACATCATTATAAGGAGTGAGTAGTTTGTTAGGCTATTATAGCAGTTTATCATCAGAAGTATATGATATGGACAAACCAGTGGGCCATTCATTTGGGGATGTAGAATTTTACATAGATCGATTAAGTTCTGTTGAAGGAAATATTCTTGAACCTGCAACAGGAACACCTGTCAGTTATGTCGCTCCTTTACGAGAAATTAGTATCCTATTTGGCCCCATATAATGGATTTTAGGCAGAGGGAATGATAATACAATATTCAGGAGGCGTTAGAAGTGCAACTTAATAAAGAGATATGGAAATGGTCAAGCACCATCCCTGATTGGCAAAATGATTTATTAAGGAGGCTGTATGAAAAAAACGAACTTAATGATGAAGAACTGAATCAAGTACAAGTAAATATATTATCAAGTGTAGGCATTCACTATAGAGAACCAATCATAAGTAAGTTGTCTAAAGGTGCAATACCTGACAAGAATTTAGACAAAGGAATCAAGCTTAAATCCTTAGATAATATGGTAAATGTAGCTGCAGTGGATCAGCAATATGGTATTGAATTTAATACAGAAGGTCTAACAGTAATTTACGGTGATAACTCGGCTGGTAAATCAAGTTATGCTAAGGTTTTAAAGCAAGCTTGTCGTGCAGTTGATAATATTACTAAAATTTATCCAAACATATATAGAGAGGATAGCGAAAGTGTAGGTACTGCTGAGATACAAATTATTGATGAGAATCAAAATGTTCATTACATACAAAGGGATATGAATACGTCCCCTGAGAGACAGTTATCACATATAAGTATTTATGATTCTAAGTGTGGACAGATATACGCAGAAACAGAAAATAGTGTTGTTTTTATACCGAGTGAACTACAAATATTTAATTCGTTAGCAACAATCCAGAATAGAGCAAAAGAAAATCTTAATGCAGAAAAAGATTCTCTTAAAGAGACTGAACCCAAAATTCCAACATTTAAAGAAGAAACAAAAGTAAAATCTCTAATCGATAATATTTCAAAAAACACAAAATATGAGGTAGTTGAAGACCTTTGTACCTTTACAGTTGAAGATGAAAATAGATTGGAACAAATAAATAAGGATTTAACTGTGTTATCTGAATCAAATCCTCAAAAACATTTAAAAGATCTAGATAGAAAGATAAAAGATGCGAAAATGTATCAACAAGATATTAGAGAAGTAGTTAATGGATTGAAGGATGCTAATATTGATGCTTTTTTACATAATCATAGTTGTTATAAAGATGCGAAAGAAACACTTCGTATAGCTACGGAAGAAGCTTTTAATAAACAACCATTAAACGGCGTTGGTTCAAATCCATGGATGAACCTATGGGCTACCGCAAGGAAGTACCATGAAGTTGCGTATAAAGAAACAGAGTTCCCAAACACAGAAGTAGGAGCCAAGTGCTTGTTATGTCAGCAAGATTTAAATGAATCGGGAAAAAATAGGCTGAATACTTTTGAGGACTTCATTCAAAGTACCATCTCAAAAGAGAAAGATGAATATGAAAAGTCACTAAAAGAATATATTAAAGTATTTAAATCTCTGCCATTAGAAAAAATTAAAAATGCTTCCATAAGAGATTATTTACAATACGATACCCCTCTGTTGGAAACAAGTATTAATGAATTAATTCACTCAGCTCATGAAATTGTATCAAAAGCAACAAATGCTGAAAGTGAAGGAAATATTGAACTGCAATATTTGAACAAATTTCCCATAGAAGAAATAGAAAATTGGATAAGAGATAAGGACTTAGAGCTAGAATACAGAAAAAAACTTGCGGAATCTGATAATAGAGAAGAGTTAAAAAGAGAGAAAGTTGAGTATGAAGCAAAGGAACAAGCCGCTAAAGTAAAAAGTGAAATTAAAACCTTAGTGGATATAAAAGTTAAGGAAGAAAAGTATGATAAAGCAATAAGTCTATTATCTACTACTAATATCACTAGAAAGTACAATGAATTAGCTTCAGCTTTTATTTCAAATCATTTTAAAAATCAAATTGAAAAGGAATTAAAACACCTTCGTTGTGACAATGTTTTGTTTGATATCAAGAGTAGAGGAGTTAAGGGTCAAACTACAATAAAATTAACAATCGATACAGACAATAAAGCTGATTTAGTTGATGTTTTTAGTGAAGGTGAACAAAAGGCGCTGTCATTAGCTTTCTTTCTAGCTGAGGTTTCATCAATGGAGAATAAAGGTGGAATTATTCTAGATGATCCTGTTTCTTCATTTGATCAAGGGCGTAGAGAATATGTAGCTCAAAGGCTTATAGAAGAATCTGAAAATAGACAAGTAATAGTATTTACTCATGATATTGTTTTCTTACACATGCTCGAAAAGTTCGGTGAATTAAGGCAAGTTAACATTAAACGAAATGTTGTGCGAAGAATTGGTAAAACAGCCGGTATTATTTCTGATGATCTTCC
Organism: Pontibacillus yanchengensis; assembly: GCF_009856295.1. Lineage (NCBI taxonomy): Bacteria > Bacillati > Bacillota > Bacilli > Caryophanales > Bacillaceae > Pontibacillus > Pontibacillus yanchengensis. The sequence continues at coordinate 394,505 of NZ_WMEU01000003.1, forward strand.
TTGGGTGGCCCAAAATGTGAAGAAAAGAATAGGATATTTAAAGAATGAGTTACAATTATTGAAGAGAAAACAGGAAGAGTTAAATCCTGATAAATATTCTTTAGAAGTAAAGAGTTGGTATTCCCTACTTAGAGAAGCTTGGGAAAGGTCAGTTGAAGAGTTAATGCTAGGTGGGGTAATAGAAAGGTTTGATTCTAGTGTGAAAACTCAACAGTTAAGGAAAGCGAAAGTAAGTGATGAATTGATTCAAAAAGTTGAAAAAGGAATGACAAAATCTTCAACCATGGTTCATGATGAGTCCCGAGCAATAGGTAGGATTACACCTTCACTAGAAGAAATGGAGAATGATTTAAAGGACCTAGAAGAATTTAAGAAGGAATTTAAATAAGAATGTTGAAGAACAAAATGTATAAAGATACAATCAGCCTAGAAACTGAATTGAAGTTCCCTAAGGTTATCTTTGTAACAAGTACAAAGTGAAAGAAATTTATCTAAAGGTATTTTTGTAACAGCAAAAAATAAGAACGTTGATATACAGGTGTTTGTAAATGGATGTTTTTAACGATATCTTTGTAACAATACAATTTTTTACTAGATTATTAATTTCATAGTAAGGGTTCAAAACCACCTGCTTTTTAAAGTAGGTGGTTTTTTCTATGCTTTCATACAGAGAGTTACGATGTAGCCCTTTCATGTGAACCCCAGCCATTCCCACAAGATAAGTTAACATCGATTCACTGCATCCATAGTGTAACGTTTATTTCATTGAATTTACGTTAATGATTTCCTTCGTTGATTGTTTAATGATAGCGATTCCTTTATTGGATAAACTAGGTAGTTTAGCTATAATGAAGCGGCCTTTCCTTACACCTGTAGTGAATAATTTAAAGGTTTATAATGTAAAAGGAATTTGACATTTTTGAAGCTATCGTTATACTTAGTAAGTGTCAAATACTCTTTACATTTTTGGTTGGGAGGAGTTAAATAATGGATTGGGTAAGGATTGTGTATTCCGTCATATTGATAGTTTGTGGCATTTTTATGTTTGTTGCACCACTGTTTCAAAAAGGGGACGAAAGAAGGAAGTTTATAAACACGAAAGCTCAATCATATGCTTTTATCGTCGTTGTGGGTATGCTTCTTCTGGATGTTGCGCAGTCCAGTTATCTATCTATTCGAGGTAACGCTCCTGAGTATGGCAGTGGGGTTTCGCCATTAGTTTTTCTTACGGTGATTTCTATTATATATGTGGGAACATTACTGAGCTACAGGAAGAAATATGGTGGTTAAATGAAAAATCACATCAAGGCATTTAGAAAATCCCTTACATTATCCCAGGCAGATTTAGCTAAACTGTGCAAAGTATCCAGACAAACGATAAATGCGATTGAAAATGATAAATATGACCCTACTTTACATTTAGCTTTTGATATAGCCTCTGTGTTGAATACCACAGTAGATGAGCTTTTCATCAGTGATTCAAATAGAAAATGATACAATGGGAGCTCTTTTTATTCGCCTCCTAACATCTCAATAGATTTATGACGCGCTGAAACAAACATTTTCTCTACTCTTTTGACCAAAGATTATCAACTTATGAAAATAACGTACAGCACCATAAATTTAGTAGCTGGTATGTAGTGGCTATAGGTGAAAAGTAGCTAAACACTCTAGTAACTTCCCTTTTGAGGAGCGAATCTGGATTAAATAGATTCGCTCCTTTTTGGAGTGTTTTCTTTAAAAAAGGAGAAAAGTACACGTAAGCTTGTTAAGGTACAGCTAAGCTAACTATATATCTAAGTCTGTACGTTGCTGAGCGTTTTTTTGTGGATAACTCTTATATTTTTTACATTTTTACCACATTTGTGCCAAACCATTGCCAAATCATTTCTCTACAATAAGAATTACAGATTCATTAAGGAATGAATACACATTATTTAAATAGAGAGGTGGGGAGCTATGATGGATGAACATCAAAATCAAGTCGACCCAAATCAAATTACAACGAAAGAAAGAAAGCAAGGTTTCAAATGGGTGTTTCGTCTTACGACAAGCCTATTGGCTGTAGCAGCGATTCTATTTATAGGAGCCTTTTCCCTAAATAAAGCGAATGTCTTTCCGTTTGATTCCGCATCATCAAATGTCGACAAAACGAGCGCGGAAGCTTCCAGTGACAGCAAGGAAATCAATACAACGCAGTTATCCACGAGCAATTCCGAAGAAGATGCGGCTGTCGTAGAGGCAGTAGAAAAAGCATCGGGGGCAGTTGTTGGTGTTAAAAAGTATAGTCAGTCTCAACAAATGTTTGAAAGCAGTCAGGCTGGAACAGGTTCTGGTGTCATTTATAAGAAAGAGAGTGGCTCAGCATATGTCGTTACAAACAACCACGTTATCGAAAATGCTGCTTCCCTTGAGGTGATTTTAAGCGGAGGCAAGAAGGTGAAAGCGGAACTTGTTGGAAGAGATCCATTTACAGACTTAGCCGTTCTGAAAATGGATGGTAAGAATGTTGAAAATGTAGCTGAATTTGGTTCTTCTAAAGATCTAGAAGTTGGTGAAACTGCCATTGCGATTGGAAATCCACTCGGTATGAAATTTGCTGGCTCTGTCACGAAAGGAATCGTTAGTGGCTTAGACCGTTCCATGCCAGTAGATATTAACAAAGACGGAAAAGTAGATTGGCAGACAGACGTTCTACAAACAGACGCAGCCATTAACCCAGGTAATAGTGGTGGTGCCTTGATCAACTTAAGTGGTAAAGTCATTGGGATTAACTCTATGAAGATTGCGAAGGAAGAAGTAGAAGGACTAGGGTTCTCCATTCCAACCTCTACCGTGAAGCCAATTATTCAAGATCTAGAGCAAGACGGGGAAGTAACACGTCCGTTTATGGGAGTATCAACGAGAGATTTATCCTCCATTTCTGCACGTAATCAGCAAGAAGCACTGAATCTACCAAAAGATGTTGATGCAGGTGTGGTAGTAGCAGCTACAAAAGCAGACTCTCCTGCCGATCAAGCAGGATTAGAGAAATATGACGTCATCACTCAAGCGGATGGAAATGAGATTGCATCCCTAGTAGAGCTTCGTAAATATATCTATGAGAATAAAGAAGTAGGAGATGAAATGGAATTAACATTTTATCGTGACGGTCAACAGCAAACGACTACGCTAACATTAGGAGAATAATTTCTCTATAAAAGGGAGAAGGCAACTAGACATTGCCTTCTTCTCTTTACATAATATCTAGTTACCATAAAGGAGATGTGTAGTATGAAAAAATTAATACCAGTATTACTGTCTATTGTAGCTATCCTATCATTAGCTGCATGCAGTAATGGCAGTGAATCATCATCTAATTCGGAAGTGGTGGCTTCCACGAAAAATGGGGACGTAACCAAAGAAGAATTCTACAACAAACTTGTCGATCAGTACGGCGATTCCGTTTTGAAAAAAATGGTTTATGACCAAGTCCTTTCTGAAAAGTTCTCTGTCTCTGATGAAGATGTACAAAAGAGATTGGAGCAAATGAAGCAACAGTACGGCGATCAATTCCAGTCTGTATTAGAGCAAAATGGATTTAAAAATGAAAAACAATTTAAACAAGCGATTCGCTCCTCCATGTTGAAACAAAAAGCAGCAGCTGAGGGAGTGGAAGTGTCAGATGAAGAAGTGAAACAATACTACGAGAACATGAAGCAAGAAGTAAAAGCAAGTCACATCCTTGTAGAAGACAAAGAAACTGCAAGTGAAGTCCAAAAGAAATTAAATAATGGTGGAGATTTTGCTAAACTAGCGAAAGAATATTCAACCGATCAGCAATCTGCCCAAAATGGCGGAGACCTTGGCTATATTTCTACCGGAGAAATGGTACTTCCATTTGAAAAAGCAGCCTACAATTTAGAGGTTGGGAAAGTTAGTGAACCCGTTAAATCTCAATATGGATACCATATTATTAAAGTAACCGATAAACGTGAGAAAGAAGACACCTCATCTATAGGAAAGTATGAAGAGATGAAGGATCAACTACGGGAAGAATTAAAGAGTCGAAAGGGTAGTCAGGAAAATATTACAGAAGTGATGAAAAATGCTGATGTAAACATTAAAATAGAGGATCTTAAAGATAAGATTTCTTTTGAGGCCCAAACGCAATCAAACAAGTAACGTGAATCATGACCAATGGTACGAAGCATACTAAACAAAAGAGTGCGCCTTTTAGAAAATAAGAGCATTTTGTATGGTTCAGAGAGACCCGAAATATGTTATCATAAACATATATTGGGCGATGATACCCTTTAGAAAAGGTACATCACTAACTTAACAATTTTTTTGTTACCATCCATTAATGGACATGTCTGGTAACTATATGGCATAACGTTATATAGAGGCATCGCACATTACGGTGTGATGCCTCTTTGTGCAACTTAAGTGAGGATTGGTTAAAAAGTCTATTAGAGGTGAAAAGTATGAACCTAAAAAGGCGTTATCTGGCCGCATTGCTCGTATTTTCCATGATCCTTGGAGGCGTTGCGACCTATACAGCAGTTCAGTTTCTACAAGCTGGGACAGGACAAGCACAAACGAATCAGGAAGAAAGCAATAAGCAAGCAAGTACAGACGGTGAGGGTCAGACGAGCGATGAATCCGTTGGGGATATTTTGGATGGTTTAAAAGAAAACAATGATGGTGAGCTATCCAAAGTTGATAAAGCCTATTCCCTTATTCAAGAGAAATACGTGAAAGACACGGAATCGAAAGAGCTAATTGAAGGTGCGATTCAGGGAATGCTGGATACGCTAGAAGATCCTTACAGTACGTACATGGATAAAGAAACAATGGAGCAATTTAACAATTCAATTTCCTCCTCATTCGAAGGAATTGGTACAGAAGTAAGTATGGTGGATGGAAGAGTTACCATTGTATCTCCATTTAAAGGCTCTCCAGCTGAAGAAGCTGGCTTAAAACCAAAGGACCAAATTGTCAGTGTTGACGGAGAAAATATTGAAGATATGGATTTGTATGATGCCGTACTTAAAATTCGTGGTGAAAAAGGAACAACCGTTTCACTCGAAATTGACCGTCCAGGTGTGGAAGAGAATTTAACGATTGATGTGAAGCGTGATACGATTCCAATCGAAACGGTTTACTCTGAAACAAAAGAAGTGAATGGCAAGAAAGCTGGCGTGTTAGAAGTTACGTCATTCTCTGAAAATACAGCAGCTGACTTTGATAAAAAGCTAAAAGAATTAGAAGAGAAAAACATAGATGGACTTGTCATTGATGTACGAGGTAACCCAGGTGGGCTATTTACGGCAGCTCAAGATATTTTAGAGAACTTCATTCCAAAAGATACACCATATGTACAGATTGAGAATAGTGACGGGGAGAAAAAGCGTTACGTTTCAAACCTTGAAGAGAAAAAAGGCTATCCAATTGTTGTATTAATAGATGAAGGTAGTGCATCAGCTTCGGAAATCCTAGCAGGCGCAATGAAAGAAGCGGGTGGCTATGAATTAGTTGGTACGAAGAGTTTTGGTAAGGGTACCGTTCAACAAGCACTTCCTATGGGAGATGGCAGTAACTTGAAGTTAACGATTTATAAATGGTTAACGCCTGATGGAAACTGGATCCATGAAGAAGGTATTAAGCCAACCAAAAAGGTGGAACTACCTGAATATTATTACACCAATCCAGTTCAAATTGATAAGACTCTAGAATATGATATGAACAACGATAAAATTGCCAACGTACAGAAGATGCTAGAGGGTCTTGGCTACGATTCTGGTCGTAAAGATGGGTACTTTAGCAAAGAAACTCAAGCAGCTGTAGAGCAATTCCAAAAAGAAAATGATTTAAAAGTAACAGGCACCATCAATGAAGAAACAGGTAATAAACTTCAATCTTCCGTCGTAACGAAGGTGCAAAATAAAGAGAATGATACGCAAATGAAGAAAGCTCTTGATGTATTATTTTCTAAATAAACAAGAATGATTGTTCATCTTAAAATCCGTAGCCTAAGGGCTGCGGATTTTTTATATGCGTAAGGAAGTAAGTTTAATGTCTAGTTCTAGCGTCCAGCAAACTTCTAGCTCCTCCGTATGATAGCCAACATCGAATCACTCATGTTGTCGTGTTTACTTTATCTCCTACGGATTCAGGGGAAGTACGCAGCAAGCATCGAACAACCTACGTCGTGTAGGCCGCAGCTCCTAGGGCCCCCGTGCTTTTCTTAATACAATTTAGAATAGTGTTTTCATTTCGGGCATTGTGGCGTACAATCAAAGTATATATACCATATTTATAAATTGTAAATATAGAGAGTGAACGTGGAGGGTATCAGTACATGGAATCATGGCTTTTGGAAGTGGCAAAGGGAATCGGGCGCTTATTTTTACATCCTTTGTTTTATTGGGCAATCTGTTTAACGTTTCTAGCTTCAATAGCAAGAATTAAGCGTGAACGACGTGATTTTGGGATTAAGTTATTTAATATTTTCTCAGAATGGAAAGGTACATGGGGGACAAGCCTTCTAGCAGGTCTAATTCTATCGATCATCACTATTAGTTCAGGGATTGTATTTCCGTATGCGATGGTATTGCTGTGGACAGCCATTGTCATCCTAGTGACTATAATGAAGCGATTTAGTTGGTTATCTGCTGCTTATACAGCGAGTATCACCTTTTTAGTGTTTTTGTTTTTACCAGAAGATACGCTCTCCTTTCTTCCAACGAGTTGGGTGGATGGACTGAACCAAGCCAGCATCATATTTATGCCTATACTTATTGGTACACTACTCATTGTTGAAGCGGTATTAATGAAGCGTCAGCATAGCAACTCCTCCTTCCCACAATACATAAAAGGAAGCAGGGGTAAAATCATCGGGCAGCATCGCGTGAAAAAACTAGCACTCATCCCAGCATTCTTCCTCATCCCTGGAGGTGCCATTGAACCTTTCGCTCCGTGGTGGCCAACCTTTTCCATAGGGGGGGGAAGCTTTGGACTCATGCTCGTTCCTCTCTTAATTGGATATGAACTTGTTATAAAAGGAATCTCGCCGAAACGAGCAGCTTCTCAATTAGGAAATTACCTAATCGTGCTCTCCTTCATTGTCATTGGACTTGGGATAGGTGGCATGTATGTGCCTATGCTTTCGCTCATTGGAGTAGTTGTTGCCTTCTTAGGACGTGAAGTCAGTGCATTTATTGTGAAGTGGAAGGATCAAGGACACAATCCTTATTTCACCCCACGTCACGATGGACTTCCAGTGCTTGGTGTCATTCCCCATTCAACAGCCGATAAAATGGGTCTCCTTGTAGGCGAACGAATAGAAAAAGTGAACAATTATCACGTTTCCAATGAAGAGGAATTTCACAAAGCACTTCAATCCAATGGAGCCTACTGCAAAATCGAAGTCCGCGACACAAATGGAGAGATACGTTTCGCCCAGCGCGCAATGTATGAAGGCGATCATTATGAACTAGGATTAGTATTCGTCAAAGACCGCCATCGGAAAGAAGACTCAAAAGGAATGAAGGTTTCTCAATAATGGGACGGAGGGACAGGTTCCTCGTCTCATTTTATTTCGGGAATTGCTAGGATGAGGAACCTGTCCCTCATCTCTAAATGACACGTTCTATATGGAACGTGTTTTTTTATGGATTGAGTTCACACGTTTGGTTTGAAATAATTGGTAATTAGCGTGGTTCCATTAAAGTAGTTAACAAAATAGTGAGAGATGACATTGTTTTTCTTTATGGTTTAGTTTTTATTTTCTTTGGAGTGATTCCTAATGAGTAAAAAAAAGAAACGTATGATATATATTGTTATGACAAGTATTCTCATAATAGGGTTGGTTATTTTTGGTGACAGACTTTCCTCATACAGGGAGTTATTACATAGAAATTATGTTGATGGGTTTGTCTCCTATTCACTGTCGAATTCCGTGATAACTGAATTAGATAAAGAGAGCATAGAGCAATTAACTATAAAAAGTGGAGAAAAAATGCTAGCACTGGAGCCTATTGTGGTATGTTCTAATGTTGAAGATTGTAAAAACTCTCAAATACCCACCATAAATGGAAAAGCTCCAAAGTATCCAACAATAAAAAGTGTTCATTCGGGAGATGAGATATTAGTTGATTTTAAGAATATGGATCCTGATGAAAGGGGGCTTACTACTATAAGAAATGGAGATCAACTAGTAGGATTTTTGAAAAATAATAGAATTGAAGTCATCCATGCTGGAGCGGATTTCGTTCTCTATAAAGTTTATGCAAAGTGGAAAAATAAACATCAGGACTCATATGGCATACTAGTTTATATATTTGAAGCGAACATATCACATAAAAGTTAAGTTTTTTATCCTTTTCATTGTTTTATACAAAGAAAAAAAGATTATAAGAAGGGGCTCGTGTAATGTGAAACAAGAATGAGAGAGAGTTAAGTCAATTAAAGGTGGCTGTTAGAAGGAATTTTTGCTAATAAACTTAAGTAAATAAAGACCTTATTCTTTATTGGGATGGAGGGACAGGTCCCTCATCCCAATTATTTCGGAAACCGAAGGGACGAGGTACACTGTCCCTTCGTCCCATTTTAAAAGAACCTTCTACCTCTAAAACCGCCGAAACCTCTGCGTCCAAATGGTCCAAATCCTCGCGGCCCAAATCCCCTACGTCCGAATGGTCCAAACCCGCCGAAGCCACGTCGTCTAAACCCTACACGATTGTATGGTCCGAAAAATGGCATACATGAATCATCCTTTCCTGTTTATTTGAAAGACAATGTTACACGAACTTCCATTGATGTATCCTATTCTTGCCCACCTTGTGATGTATAGGTGTCTATATCTAGTATAGGTATTCTGAGGAAAGAGTCTAAGTCGGGGGTTAATTATGTAGTGGGACGAGGGACCTGTCCCCCCATCCCACCTTCATTAGTCGTAAAACCATTTCTGGATTTCTTCGATGGTTGTGGGGTGGTTTCTGTCTCTTAATACCGTGTAGACTCCTGCAATTTCAACTCCGCATAATACGATGATCGTTAGGATTCCAGTAATCATTTGCCATTTTCCTTTCTTTATTTGGAATTTGGCTTTACTATATGGTATGAAATGCGTTTCAGAGCAAGAGGTTTTTTAATAGATTTTTCATTATTGTCGAGGTGTTATGATGGCGAATATTAAGGATGTTGCACGTTATGCGAATGTATCCGTAACAACCGTATCAAGGGTGTTGAATGGGCATCCATATGTCACAAATGAAAAACGAGAAGCCGTAGAAGAAGCTATGGAAGCACTGCATTATCGACAAAACATGAATGCCATTCACTTATCAAAAGGAAAAACACGCTTACTAGGAGTCGTCATTCCCTTTGTAGATCACCCTTATTTTTCACTGTTGCTTAATGGGATGTCCAAAGAGGCACTACATCAAGAGCACACGTTGGTGTTGATTCAAACCAATTATGATGCGATGAAGGAACTGGAAGCCCTTGAGATGCTGAAGTACAAGCAAATTGATGGATTGATTATCGCCTCCCGTTCGAATACATGGGACGTTGTGGAGGGTTATACAGAATTTGGACCGATTGTCGTTTGTGAAGATCGTTCTTCTGATGTGGTGTCTTCTGTGTCTATTCGACATTATGATGCTTTTTATGAAGGAATGCAGCATCTTATCGAGAAAGGTCATCAGAAGATTGGTTTTTGTATAGCGAGGAAAACAGGAACCAACAGTCAATTACGCTATCAGGGGTATCGAGATACATTACATACGATACAAGCTGATTATAAAGAGGAATGGATTTTTTCCAATTGTTTATCGATTGAAGATGGTGAACGAGTTGTGGATGCCTATCAGTCCCTCGATGACAAGCCTACTGCTCTTCTTGTAACCAGTGACCAAGTAGCTGCGGGGATTCGGATGGAATGCCAAAAACGTAATATTGCAGTACCAGAGGAACTGGCTATTTTAGGGTTTGATAATCATCCCATTGCCCGGGCGTTAGACCTTTCTACCATTGAATTACCACTTCATGAGGTGGGGAGGAAATTGGTCACAAGTGCATTAGATGGGAACAGGACGATATATACACAATACGGGTTTTCGCTTATTGAGCGAGGAAGTGTGTAATCTGATCGAGGTGAAGGATTCTTGCTTACTTCATGCTTCATAGAATTGGTGGATCGCTCATAAATTCCAAATCTCTCTCATAAATCAAAAATATCGCTCATAAATACCATTCATCATATAAAAACAAAAAGTCATTGTCCGTGACTAAGTAGATTCGGTTGTGAAGTAGAAAACACGATATCACAAGGTAAATAGCCATAACTTTAGACAACGAAATCACACAAGAAAACACAGAGGCATTTTTAACATCCATCTGCGTTTTTTTATAATATATTGACTTGTTCTTCAACGCACCCGTTAGTGAAATACTCAGATCCAGTTGTATCTTAACTTATTTTCATTTCTAATCTGCTTGATAAGCATCTTCATATATATCAATAGAATCTTTATTAATATGTGTGATTATAATTTCCTTTAACTCAGACACAGTTAAGTTCGAATTCTCCTGATTCGTTTTAGAAGAGTACAATGCGTTTTTTGCATCTACCATATAACCTTTTAATGTTTTCAATAAGGTCAATTCCTCTTCATCCAGTTGACCATCTTCGCTTAACGGTGGCACATAAAATGATACATCGCCACTCATATTATATCCATGCAAAAAATTAGATGCCTCTCGGAAAAAACTAGTTGGATAAATGTTATGGCTTAAAAAGTTGTATCCATTATCAACAATTGTGTTCGTTTTTAATAAATCATTTTCTAATCTACCAATTGCTTCATTCAATTCCTCGTCCTCTAGTTTGCCTTCAAGTAATGTATCAACTCTTGTTATTGACATATCAAGGGAATTATAAAAATGATTAAGGAATAAATCAAATTGTCGCTGTTCTTCCTTGTATTCTTTAAAATATAAATACGATGAGACACTTAAAATAATTGTCATAATACTGATTAAATAAATTAATAACCTTTTTGCATTTATCATAAGTAATATCCTTTCCTATATCGCTTAGAAAGCCTTGAATCTTCAACTATCCTGCGTCTAAGTACAATCTTTCGCATACTCTATACTTTAGCAATAAACCTTTTACTACTAGAAAATTATTACAATCAACTATACTAAATAGCGTAGGTTTTGACCATGGTTTTAGCATTATTTCAACGTGTGAACAATAGCTATTGTCATGTTGTTAAACCCCTATGCTATTTTCAATGTTAAACCATAGCAATCCTTGTCATATCATTAAATAGAAACAAGCGAATTCCTGTGCGAATTCGCTTGTTAAAAGTCTTGCTATTTTAACTTTTCTACCTCTGAACTGCATAGTCCGTGACAATGCCTTTCAAAATTTTTCTGTCATTCATAGTCAGAAAATACATCTTGCATAATGTAATAGGATTTCTTTAATCGTTCTTGATGTTTCGGTTGATTCCACTTTTCCCAAGAGTAGGTATAGAAGTCTCCAATTTGATTTTCTCCGTCAGAAGGAAGGATGCTCGTTACGCTTCCATCTTTGTCATGCGTAATGAAGGAGAAGCCAATTTCATCAAGCTCTTCGCTTCCTTTTAGTCCTTCCTCCCACAAGTTGGTCATGATGGTTCGTTGACTAGGATCTTTTACGTTCAACATTAACCATGGAATGCGAATCTCAAGTGTATTTCCTTCAATAGAATAGTCTGTTAGGGAATTGTACTGTTCTGATTTCGGATTTCCATTACCATGAGTCAGTACACCAGTTTTATATGAGGAAAAAGGTATAGTTTCCTCCGAAACCGGAATGGTCATCTCCTTATTTAAAGCTAATCGAATCGGATGGAAAGTCCCATTATTGTTCTGCGATGCGTAGTCCTTTTCCTCAATCATATTTAGCTGATCTCCGTATTGGTAATAAAACGGATCATAGTAACTATCTACTTTCATTTCAGCCTGTTCTTTTCCTTGAATCTCTATTTTGAAGTCAATCCCTTGCTTGCTTTTTACGTTGTTTACAACCTGTAATTGACCTTGATTTTGAATGGTATCTAAACCTATCGTCAAGTTCTCTTCCTCAAAAGAGAATGAATCTCCCATTTGGAATCGCATATACAGGTATCGTTCATCATGATCAGCTGTTACACGATTGATAGTGCCTGTATTGTCGTCTTCATATAAAGGCTCGTTACTCCATTGCTTCCCTTTTCCATCCACTTTTTGCTTATGACGGTCAAAGCTTAACAGACCAAATTGCTGTTCATTTGTTTGTGTATTGGACCAAGAGGGTCTTCTGTTTGGGTCATCAAGCTCCATTGTATTCCATGTTCGCTTAAACCATTCATCTTGCCATGTAAATACGAGACCACCCATGTAGCCCTCATGCATAATATCTTCGAATAAATGTTTGTTAATGTTTCCTTGCTGTTTCTCTGATAAATTCCCTTGATTCCAGCCGTAAGGATTTTTATGGGTCATACCTCTGGAAGAAGGGACACCAAATTCAGCTACTAGTACAGGCATATCATGAGCATTCTTTAGATCGTGTAAGTAACCAGCGTAACTATTCTTTTCTCCACGGTGATCTTCATAGTTTAGATAATCCTTTGAATAGTTCATAAAATCCGGGTAGTACGGATAGACATGATAGGATGCAAAAGTACCTGGCTTAAACGTATCCTTCATGTTAATGACATTTGGATCAACACCTACTAAGTCCTCCTCTTCGGAAGGTTCCATTGGATGGTCTAATAAATCTGTCGTTACCCAATTTGTAAAACTAATCGGACGTTGCCATTTGTAGTTTTCCATTTCATAAGAGATGGTGTGTTCCATCATCTCAGCTAACCAGTGCTCAAATGGGGATGCCTTTTCTGTGTATACATAGTCACCATCGAACTGTCCGATGTCTTGGTGTTCTTTATTGGTGTTCTCGACCATATAAGGATACCATTCAATTCCTAAAATCCATCCAGCTACATACTGAGAGACATCGGCGGTATAATTTCCGCTCGCATGTCCAGGTTTCTCCGGGATTTCTTTATTACCGTGAATGACATCTACAATGGTTTCGATTTCGTTTTTAAATCCATTCACACTTTCGGAGGAGAAAGCATCTAGTGTTTCTTCTAATGGCTTTTCATCAACCCATGCGCCATGAAATATATATATAGGGTTTTCGGCTTGGGCGTTATAACGCTTCAGTGCTCGATAAAATCCAGGTGGGTGAATCGTGTACACGCGTATAGCAGTTGCATTCATCTCGCCAATTTGTTTGAACCAACGTGCGTATTCTTGTTCAGAAATGGCAGCTTCACCAGGGAAAGCTCCTGGTTTACCCATCCCAATATTGACCCCTTTTATGACGGTTTCGCTCCATTCACCGTTCTGGTAAATCTCGAAGCGGTTACCACTAACTCGAGTCGGATAGGAGATATCGTTTTCGTGATAAGCCTCAGAGCTCTGCGTCTTTTTGCTTTCCGACTCTTTATCAGTTTCAGCTAATATCGTCTCCATCATTGGTACGTATGTTTCCCAATAGAATTGTTGTGGACTTTTCTTGAAACCAAATGAAAGGTGTTGTCTAATCGTGGAAATGCCTTTATAGCGATAAACAGGCGGAACGTTTGCTGTATCAACAAAATCTCCGGCAAAATAATAAGCGGGAAATCCATCTTGTGTGGTTTTCGTTACTGCAGGGAACTGAAAAGGTATCCCGTTTTGTTCCAGCTTGTTCTTTCCACTTTCTTTTAATCCCCAGTTATAATTCGCCATTACTTCTTCATCGCTAGCGGGCTCAATAATATCAAACCAGTACATATAAGCAGGACTTTCTTTTAAATTGAAGAAAGATTGTCCCTTCTTAGAAAAGTCGACTGTTAACCCTTTTTTGTTAACATCTTCATTTTCTTTTAGCACAACAATTCGATTATCCTCATGGACCAATACATACCCCGCTCCGGAGTAGTCCCATGATTCTCCTGTCGTTTTTCGGTATTGTTCGACTACCCAGTTAGGAACTTCTGATTGTTGATTCGGATTTAATTCAGTAAAGTACCTTCCTGTCCATCCGGTCCATTCTACATTTAATAAACTTTCCATCGATTTTCTTGTTTTATCATCTGTAGGATTACCAAACGTATTGAATTCTGCTACGAGTGTGGACGGATTTTTGAATAAATAACGCCTCATTTTTTCAACTTCGGTATAGGAAAGACCTCCATAGTTTTCTTTATTATTTTTTTCTAAAAGTGTTCCTTGGTGTTGACCATATGTATCGGCTACATATATCATATCGTGATCTTGCAATTGATCGGGGAAGGGGGTGTAGGAATATTTATCTTCACCTTTAGGCTTAACTCCAATGTATTCTTCATTAGAATAGGAACTTCCATCATTCTGGGTGAAGTTTTTGTGATTTAGTAACCAGGTTAGGCCTTTATGTTCTCTATAGGAGTCATCGGGGACGGTTTTATCTACAAGTAAGACATCAAGTTTTTCATTTGGCTCCACTAACCACCATAAAAGCGGGGTCAAGAAGAAAGTAATAATTACCAGAGTGATCCCAATCCATTTTTTCATAGTAAGTAGCTCCTTATCGAAATAGTCTACCTATAACCATACGTTTATTTTATAAGAATTAAGTCCGACATCGAAAGATATGAGATGAAATGACTAGAAATGTTGCAGTATTATGTCGAAATACCCAAGACTTTCGTTTTCTTTCTGACTAATATACTGGAAAAGTGTTGAATTAACAAAATTTACCCCTTACTATTTTGATTAGTTAGAATTTACAAAAAATTAACACAATAAGGGTAGGGGGAGTACAAGTGAAGAATAGAAGAATTCTTTCTTCTGCATTAGCGATGGCATTGGCATTTGGACCTCTTTCAGTCCATGCTGCTCCATCGACGGGAGATGTAAAAGAAAACACGTCGTCACATGGTCAATACGAAGGTGGATCTCCATTTGATATGGCGATTGCCAATGATGAACGACTAATTGAAATGTTGAAGGAAAAAGGGGAAATTTCCAAAAACGCTTCACCAAAAGAGGCACAGAAGGCTCTGAATAACTTTTTACAGTCTAAAGCACAATCGGCTGAAAAAGAAAAAGGAGAACTTTACAAAGATAAGGAAAAAGTGAAAGATAAGCTTAAAAAACAAATGGAAAACAATAGCCTAACAAATGGGAATGGGAATAGTCTTGGACAAGCCAAGAAAGATATACCGGATTCTGTAAAAAAGGAAGCTTATAATGGTGAAGTACGAGAGGATAAGGTACTGGTGCTATTAATTGAGTATCCTGATAAGCCTCACGGTACATTAAAAGAAGAAGATACAGATATGTATTATGAAGATGACGAAAAGGCTTATTCTCCAGAGCATTATGAAGATATGCTATTCGGAGATGGTGGCTGGACAGGCCCTGATGGCAAACAATATGCATCGATGAAACAATATTATGAAAAGCAATCGGGTGGAAGTTATACCGTTTCAGGGGAAGCTGCCGGATGGTACGAAGCAGAAAAACCAGCAGCTGCTTATGGTGCCAACGACCCTCAACCTGATGGAAGTGACGTAAATGCAAGAGGTCTAGTGAAAGAAGCACTAAACAAGGCAGCTAAAGATTCTAGTGTTGACCTATCCGAATACGATGAGTGGGATCGCTATGATTTGGATGGCGACGGAGATTATCTTGAACCAGATGGGTTAGTGGACCACCTAATGGTCATTCACTCTGGAGTAGGTGAAGAAGCTGGTGGCGGTCAGCTTGGTAGTGACGCAATTTGGTCCCACCGTTGGAACTTAGGCAACATCACACATCTTCCAGGCACAGAAGCAGAAGTTGGTTATTGGGGAGGTAGCATGGCTGCTTACGATTACACCATTGAACCAGAAGATGGGGCAGTTGGTGTAATGGCTCATGAATTCGGTCATGACCTTGGACTTCCTGATGAGTATGATACGCAATATTCTGGAGCTGGGGAACCGGTAAGTTATTGGTCGATAATGGCTAGTGGTAGCTGGGCTGGTAAAATTCCAGGGACAATGCCTACAGGATTCAGTCCGTACATGAAAGAAATACTTCAAACATCTGTAGGAGGCAATTGGCAATCTGGATCTGAAGTAGATGTAGAGGAAGTTGATGGGGAAGGCACGTCCTTCTTGTTAGACGAAGCATCTACAAAAGGGGAGAACAATGACGTCGTGAAGGTAAATCTTCCTAAAAAAGAAACCGTCATTAATGAACCATATAGCGGTGAATATGAATACTTCAGTGGAAGTGACAATAACTTAGATAACAGTCTGACTAAGACAGTAGACTTAACCAATGCATCTAGTGCTGAAATGACCTTCCAAACATGGTACGAGATCGAATCAGACTGGGATTACGCTTATGTGAAAGTGAATGGAGAGCCAGTGGAATTGGATATTACGACAAATGAAAATCCAAATGGAAATAACCAAGGTAATGGGATTACTGGTTCCTCTGATGGATGGCAAGAAGTAAGTGTTGATCTTTCTGAATATGCTGGCCAAGAAGTCGACATTTCGTTTAATTACAGCACAGATGCTGCTGTATCTATGCCAGGATTCTTCGTTGATGAAATTAGTGTAGCTGCAGATGGCGAACAAATTCTGTTTGATGACGCTGAAGGGGATGCTAAATTCAACCTTGAAGGCTTTACGAAATCCAATGGCATTAAAACGAATGAACACTATTACTTACTAGAGTGGAGAACGCATAACGGCGTTGACCAAGGACTTGGTAACATCAGTCGTGGTGACAGCCTAATGAGCTTCGATCCAGGTTTAGTTGTTTGGTATGTTGATAAGTCTTATGACAATAACTGGACAGGTGTTCACCCTGGTGAAGGCTTTGTAGGAGTAGTGGATGCTGACCAGAAGGCCTTGACGTGGAGCGATAAATCACTAGCATCTACACGTTATCAGGTTCATGATGCAGCATTTAGCCTTGATAAGACTGAGGATATGTTCTTAGATTATGAGGCATTAATCGGTGTTACCTTAAAAGATAACTATACCAAACGTACACCACTGTTTGATGACAGTGCTGATTACACTAATCCTGAGATTGCCGACGCAGGCCGTGACGTACCTGAATATGGTCTGAATGTACGCGTTACGGGAAAAAGTGAAGATGGCACAGTAGGGAAGATCTTACTATTTAAAGAATAAGAGAAGAAGGAATAACGCTGCCTATAAGGTGGCGTTATTTATTTGTGATTGGATTTATCGGAAAAATGGATCATCAGATAAGGAGTTCAGTATAAGAGGAATAATTTGGGGTAATTGGAATGGAAATAGTTTAGGGTAGTGGGTCATGAGGAGGTGAAGAGAGCATAAAGCACCTCGGAGCGAGCATAAGTAGGGATGAAGAGAGCAAAACGCATCTCGGAGCGAATATAAGTAGAGCAAGTATCTCTCTTTTCCACTCGAATATATTTATCTACAACCCAACATTTCAACATAATAAGGCGATAATGGCATCGTTACCGACTAGCTAACAAAGTCTTTCATATAGTAATTATGTAATAAAAGGTCTAATCTCCAAATAATGAAAAATACCCAAATTTAACCTGTCAGCATCTTTCTTTTAGGGAGAAGGTGTACGATAATAGTAAGAGTATGGAAAATTACAGTTACAAGGTAAAGGAGGATTAGTAGAATGGAGAAATATCAACGGAAATTCTTAGAACGAGTTCGCTCGACTATTCAAAATTGGTCGGAGAAATCTACCATATCGAATAGAGAACTCTATCATTTTCTTCATTCCATGAAAGGTACGGCACTGTCGATAGGACTCGAAAACTTAACGTATCTGGCCGAAGACCTGCTAGAAGGTATAGCTGAAAAAGTCGATTATATGTGGACCTATGACGAGTGGTCTTCTTACATAAAACCAATAACAGATGAAGTGGCAGTAATAGATCCTGAACTAGTCCAGGAGGATGAAGTGATAAAGCACCATGAAGAACAGGCGGATCCTTCCACACCATTAATTCTAGTAGTGGAAGATGAGATAAATATGATGTCTTTTCTAAAAGACCATCTTGAAGAGCATTATACAGTATTGGTAGCGGCCTCGGTTCAGAAGGCAGTTTCTATCTTTTATAACCAAAAACCTGATTACGTCATAGTAGATATTTATCTAGGTGAAGAATCAGGGTTTGAATTACTTCAACAAATCGTTCAAAAAGCTCGGAAGAATCTGATCCCTACCATGTTAATCAGCGCTGATCATTCAACGGATACGAGAGCAAAAGCATATCAATCAGGCGCTTTTGACTTTTTGCAAAAGCCTATTCAGCCTCCGGAATTAATGGCGATTATAGCCAATCGATTACGTTATAAATCTATTTTCACCCAACAAATTCTAATAGATGAATTAACAGGTGCTTATAATCGTAGGTTTCTCCAAGATGAATTAGAGAGACAATGTAGTGATTTTAATCGAACGCGTTCTGCTTTTTCTGTTGCCATGATAGACATTGATCGATTTAAATCTGTCAACGATACATATGGACATGATACTGGTGATGTCATCTTACAAGGGTTATCTTCTACAATCATGCGTGATAAGCGCAATAGTGATTTATTCATTCGCTATGGAGGGGAAGAATTTACGATAATTATGCCGGACACGAATAGTGAAGAAGCAGAAGTGTTGCTTGAGAGGTTGCGTAGCTCGTTTGAATCGCAACGATACAAAGCCGGCCAATCGGAGATATCCTGTACTTTTTCGTCTGGAATAACAACTGTCCAACATCATACCTCAACGCCAGAGCAATTATTAAAAGAAGCGGACATTGCCCTATACCAAGCTAAGGAAAAAGGGCGAAATCAAGTGAGGCAATACATAAAAGGAAGTATGGTTTCACATCAAAGTGGAAAAGACGTCATTCATATAGGTGTCATTGATGATGATCCTGTAATTCATAACCTTCTCGAGGATCATCTTCATACTCTATCCATTCTAAACTACAATATCGATTTCCAAACTTTCCGTGATGGCGAGAGCTTCTTTGAATCCAACTGGCACCACCAAAAAGGGAAATTCATTTTATTACTAGATGGCATTATGCCAAAAATGGATGGATTAGAAGTGTTAACACGTCTTCGTGAAGAGTGTGCAGTGGATGATTTTATTATTATTATGCTCACTGGAAGAAAAAAAGATCAAGATATTGTAAAAGCTCTTGAGTTAGGAGCCGATGATTATATTACGAAGCCATTTAGTGTGACGGAAGTAGAAGCAAGAATTAGACGCTTGGCTCAGCGGTTACTATTTTAGGAGATGATAGAATGAAGAAAATTTTGTTAGCAGATGATGAAGAAGTTCTACGTATGTTAATCGTAGATACGTTAGAAGACGAAGGATATGAGATTGTAGAGACAGAAAATGGTCTTGATGCTTTGGAGGAAATCAGAGCGAATGATTATGATCTTGTGATACTAGATTATATGATGCCAGGACTGACTGGTATTGAGGTGGCAAGAGAAATCCAAGAAGTACCTCATAAACAAGGAACTAAAATCTTAATGCTTACAGCTAAAAATCAACAAAAGGATGTAGAAGAGTCTCAAGCAGCAGGTATCAACTATTATATGTCCAAGCCATTTAGCCCCATGCAGCTTATTGATGTGGTGGAGGAAATTGTGAATGCCTAAATTTTTCAAACAAACAATTCGCCTTCAATTTTTGTTTGTTATGCTATTCCTCTTTTTCGTAGCTGTTATAGGGGTGACTACGCTTTTAATTGTAGAGTCAGAAGTTAGGGGAAACTACATAAATGAACGCGAGCGATTAACGAAAGAAGCTAGAATCATAGAGAATATTGAAGAGAATTACAATAATATGGTGTTGCGTTCACGTGGATACTTGTCATTTGAAAGTGAGTCAGAGTTACAAAAAAGTCGAGAAGCATACAAAGAACTAAGTGCTAGTATTGAACAATTTAAACAATTAGATATTAATGCAAAGGAACAACAATTAATCTATCAACTAGAAGAATATATAGATGAATACTATAACGAATTATTACCACAAGCTGTCGAATATGTGAATCAAGGGAATGAGGATGCATTACAAGATTTAGCTTCTAGTTCAAATGGAACAGCTTCCGTTAATCAATTATTAAACGACACACAACAACTAGTTGATGAAAATGAATCCGCATTACATCAATCGAATGAAGCTTTTTTGGATGACAATTATATATTGAATATTTATGTGATTGCATTTGTCGTGTTTATGTTTATTTTGTTAACGATGGTGACGAGAAAAATGTATCGTGATATTGCATATCCGCTACAGGAGCTATCTGCCACAACGGAACGTTTAGCTGATGGTGCGCATCTCAATCTTCCGAATTACAATCGTGTGGATGAAATTGGTACGTTATCTGTGTCATTTTCTGAAATGGCGGAAACGATTCAGGAACGTGAATCAGAATTACAAGCTCATAACGAAGAACTACAGGCCCAGCAAGATGAATTGACCGAGCAGCAAGAACGACTGGAGGATTCCTATAATGAAATCAAGACGTTAAATACTGCCATAAGTGAAGCAGCCATTGTGGCGATATCTGATCCGCAAGGGAAAATCACCTTTGTGAATGATAAATTTTGTGAGATAACTCAGTATTCTGAGAACGAATTGATTGGTTCTCCCCATACATTGCTGCAATCACGTTCTCTTGGTCAAACTATATATGACAATATGATTGAGAGACTTCGTTTGGGTCAGATATGGAAGGGAGAAGTCCAAAATCAATCGAAGGATGGGTCCAAATACTGGGTGGATACCACGATTGTTCCTTATCTTGATGAGAATGGTGATGTTGAGAAATATATAAGCATTCAATTTGATATTACGCTCATTAAAAATGCCGAAACAGACTTAAAACAGATGCTTGAAGAATCCAACCGGACAAAAGCTAGGTTACAAGACTACAATGAAATGAATCATGCCTTGTCGATCACATTGGATAAAGGAGAGTTAATGAATACGATTGTCACGCAACTTACTGGCATTCTCCAATTTGAAAAAGGGCTCATTATCGAATTACATGAGTATGAATATGCATCCATTGGAGTATCCGAACAGGATGCTGAACGACTAGTGAATCATCTTGATAATAGCGTGATGCTCCGAATAAAAGAAACAGGCCAGTCTCATGTGATAAAACGAAGCGCACTCCCAGATGAGCAAGGATATCTTGATGATTCGTTAATAAGCTATGATTTGTATGCTCCTGTTTTTAATCCTGAGGAAGATATCATAGGCGTATTTGTTTGTACGCGAATTGGTTCTGATTACGCAGATGATGAATTGAAAGAGTTAGAAGGTATATTAAACCAAGTATCGCTTGCTCTAGATAAAATCCTTTTATATGAAGAAACAGAAAATAACCGTCAACTGAATCAAAACATTATCGATAATGTGAATGAAGGCATTCAATTTGTCGATGAAGAGGGGCGTATCGTCCAGTATAATGAAAAGCTTTGCGAGTATTTGTTTATTGATATGAAGGATGCTCACATCGACCATTCTTTCGAGGGTTGGAGTTCCATTCTAAATACTCGTGTTCGAAATGATGCTGAGTTAGTCCGATTTTTCAAGGAAGCTATCTTTACGGAATCAGGGACTGGCACTATGCATCGATACGAGGTAGAGCAGCCGTTTAAACGGATAATGGAAGTGTATGCGGAAACCATTTATTCCAATGAGTATAAGCTAGGGACATTATTTGTTCACCGAGATATAACTGAACAATATGAAGTTGATCAAATGAAATCAGAGCTTGTCAGTACGGTAAGCCACGAATTGAGGACTCCACTTGCTAGTGTGCTAGGATATACGGAATTAATGCTAAAACGAGACTTAACACCAGAACGTAGGAATAGGTATATATCAACGATTCATAAAGAGGCGAATCGGTTAACGAATTTAATCAATGATTTTCTTGATTTACAGCGAATGGAATCTGGAAGTCAAAGCTATGAATTTCAACAAACAGATGTAATAGCTATCGCTCATGAAGTTATTGAAGGGTTTCAAGTTAATCATCCTCATCATGAATTTGAACTACAAAGCAGGTTATCTCATGCTTGGATTGCAGCGGATCGTGAAAAGTTGGTGCAGGTTTATACGAATATTATCGGAAATGCGGTTAAGTTTTCACCAGATGGCGGGAAAGTGATCGTGTCCATCTCAAACAATCAAGATCACGTTGTGGTTCATATTGCAGATGAAGGGTTAGGTATTCCTGATAATGAATTAACCAAGCTATTTAGAAAGTTCCAGCGTATTGATAATTCAGATCGTCGAAAGATTGGTGGCACTGGACTTGGCTTAGCTATATGTAAAGAAATTATCGAAGCGCATAATGGAAAAATTACCATACGCTCCGAGTTAGGTGAAGGATCAGTATTTACATTCATGCTTCCATTAGGGGGTCAGGAAGATACAGGAAATGATACAATTACGCCAGTTGACTCCAATCTACCATTTATCATGGTCGTGGAGGACGATGAGAGTTTAGCTACCTTATTACAAGATGAATTACAGGATGCGGGCTTTTACGTTCGGTCTTATTCCTCAGGGGAAGCTGCTTTTAAAAGACTAGAACACTACACCCCAGATGCATTTGTTATCGATTTAATGCTAGGAGAAGGTATGAATGGGTGGGATATTGTGGAACAATTGAAGAATAGAGATGACACGAAATCCATTCCCATCTTCATTTCTACTGCTCTCGATGAACGTCAACGTGGGGAAACTCTAGGGGTGGAACACTACTTAACGAAGCCATATCCACCGAACAAGTTGGCAACAGTTATTTTACAAACCTTGCTTACAAATGAGAAACAAGGACAAATTCTCATAGCCGATAAGAGTGAGCTATAGTCCCTTTTTACGTATTTGCTCTAGTTATTTCAAGTATGTTTTGCTGAATGGGGAAGATTCGTTTTATAATAGGTAAAGGATAAAAAATAAATGAATGTCAGGAGAACAGGCTGCTTGATAAGTAAAGCCTGTTCTTTACGTAATGAACTTTATATTAGGAGAAGAATCTACTATGAGTGTAAAAGAGGAAATGCAAAAACGTCGAACCTTTGCGATTATTTCTCACCCCGATGCGGGTAAGACAACGTTAACGGAGAAATTTTTGCTGTATGGAAATTTAATACGAAATGCCGGGACTGTAAAAGCGAAAAAGTCAGGTAAATTCGCAACTTCTGACTGGATGGAGATTGAAAAGAAGCGCGGAATTTCCGTCACCTCCTCCGTCATGAATTTTGAATATGAAGGGTACCAGGTCAACATTTTGGATACCCCTGGTCACGAAGACTTCAGTGAGGATACGTACAGAACGCTCACAGCTGTCGATAGCGTAATCATGATTATTGATGGTACCAAAGGGATTGAGGCTCAGACCTTAAAGCTATTTAAAGTTTGTAAAATGAGAGGTATCCCTATCTTCACCTTTATCAACAAGCTTGACAGGGAAGGAAAAGACCCTTTTGATTTATTAAAGGAAATTGAAGATGAGCTAGGTATCCAAACATATCCGATGAATTGGCCAGTTGGAATGGGTAAGCGATTCCAGGGGATTTTTGATCGTCAAAATGACCAATTTATTCGTTTTTCAGGGAATGAACAAGAAATCCCTATTCCGAAAGAAGAGTTAGACAACTATCCTGAACTAGTCGAAAATGAAACGTTCCAAGCAGCTTATGAAGAAATGGAATTGTTAGAAGAAGCGGGCGAACAGTTAGATATGGATGCCGTGCAACAAGGGGAACTCACCCCTGTATTCTTTGGTAGTGCCCTTGCGCCGTTTGGTGTGGAGACATTCTTTGAATCGTTTATATCCATGGCCCCGCAGCCATTTCCACGTAAAGCTTCTGGAGAACTTATTCCTCCAGATAAGGAAGAGTTTTCTGGATTCATTTTCAAAATTCAAGCGAACATGAACAAAGCACACCGTGATCGTGTGGCGTTCGTACGTGTTTGTTCAGGTAAGTTTGAACGTGGCATGAATGTAACGTTGGACCGTACAGGCAAGACGATTAAGATTGCGCAAACCCAACAGTTTGTGGCTTCATCAAGAGAAACAGCTGAAATTGCGTACCCAGGTGATATTATCGGAATCTATGATCCGAACGTGTATCGCATTGGGGATACGCTTGTAGAAGGGAAGAACACGTTCCACTATGAGGAATTACCACAATTCCCTCCGGAACTATTCAAGAAGGTTACAGCGAAAAACGTCATGAAAGCGAAGCAGTTTAAAAAGGGAATCGAGCAGCTTGTGCAAGAAGGCGCGATTCAGTTGTTTAGAGGCGTTCGTAACGAAGAATACATTATTGGAGCGGTCGGACAGCTTCAATATGATGTGTTTGAGTATCGAATGAAAAATGAATACAACGTCGATATCGTCCTTGAATCAATAGGGGAGCGGATGCCGCGTTGGCTTAAAGAAGAGCAAGTAGATCAAAAACTATTTGATGAGCGAAGCATGCTCGTCAAAGACCGTGAAGACAATTACATTGCTTTATTTAAAAACGAATTCTCCTTACGCTGGTTCAGAGATAAAAACCCTGATATCGAATTGATTGACTTGTTTGAAGTGAATCAATATAGTCAATAATAGAAGACAAAAGCTAACCCATGAAGGGTTAGCTTTTTTTAATACGTAAAGAAAGCATACGTTTATCGCACTTATGTGTCCAGCTCCAGCGCCTAGCGCCTAGCAAACTTCCTGCACCTCCTTACGATAAGTCAACATCGAATCGCTTGCGCTCTTCGTGTTTCCTTTACCTCATACGGAGGAAGTTCGATTAAACCCGCTGCATCACGCAGCAACATCGAACCAAACCACCTCCTGTGGGCAGCAGTTTGTACGTCGCTAACGAGGCGCTTGCGCTTTTGTTCATATGTTCAGCATGAGTTAAATGGCTGTAAAGGAATCTAGTTTTCGGGAATATCCCAGCCCCAGCCACGAGTTCTAATTGGAAATGCAAAGGAATGTGCTAAATACTCGAATGTTTGTTCGCCTTTATGTTAGGATAGAGTAAGATTGTGGTAAACTACGTGTATGAGATTATGCGAATGGAGGTTGCAACGTGGAAAGCCAATTTGAATTAGTGTCTCAATATCAACCTCAGGGAGATCAACCCCGTGCCATTGAAGAACTAAAGAATGGAATAGTGAACGGAAAAAAACATCAAACCCTACTAGGGGCCACAGGTACTGGTAAAACATTTACGATGTCGAATGTTATACAGCAGGTAAATAAACCAACCCTTGTGATTGCTCACAATAAAACCCTCGCAGGTCAGCTTTATAGCGAGTTTAAAGAATTTTTTCCTAATAATGCAGTGGAGTACTTCGTCAGCTACTACGATTATTACCAGCCCGAAGCTTACGTTCCTTCCACTGATACATTTATAGAGAAGGATGCCAACATAAATGATGAAATTGATAAATTACGTCACTCTGCTACGTCATCGTTGTTTGAACGAAATGATGTCATTATCGTAGCTAGTGTGTCTTGTATATATGGTTTAGGTAATCCGGAAGAATACCGGAACCTTGTGTTATCCATTCGTAAAGGAATGGAGAAAGATCGTGATGAATTATTGCGAGATTTAGTAGACATTCAATATGCCCGAAATGATATCGACTTCCAGCGTGGTACATTCCGTGTGCGTGGTGATTCAGTCGAAATCATTCCGGCCTCAAGAGAAGAACATTGCCTTCGTATCGAATTTTTTGGTGATGAGATTGATCGAATCCGTGAAGTGGATGCACTAACAGGTGAAATCATCGGGGATCGAGAGCATGTAGCAATTTTCCCTGCTTCTCACTTCGTAACTCGTGAGGAGAAAATGAAAGTAGCCATCAAAAATATTGAACGTGAACTACAAGATCGCCTGAAAGAACTAAAGGATCAAAACAAGCTTTTAGAAGCACAAAGACTGGAGCAACGTACAAGCTATGATTTAGAAATGATGCGGGAAATGGGCTTCTGCTCAGGGATTGAAAACTATTCCCGTCATTTAACGCTAAGAGAAGAAGGTGCAACACCTTATACATTACTGGACTATTTTCCTGATGATTACCTAATGATGGTCGACGAGTCCCACGTGACACTTCCACAGGTTCGTGGCATGTACAACGGAGACCAAGCGCGTAAGCAAGTGCTAGTGGATCACGGTTTCCGTTTACCGTCTGCATTAGATAACCGTCCGCTTACATTTTCAGAATTTGAAAACCATATGAATCAAGCGGTCTATGTATCCGCCACACCTGGACCTTATGAACAGGAGCACTCACCTGAAATGGTAGAACAGATCATTCGTCCTACAGGATTGTTAGACCCTAAAGTGAATGTGCGACCAATTCATGGGCAAATTGATGACCTCATTGGTGAGATTAATACTCGTAAAGAACAAGGGGAGCGTGTCCTAGTTACAACCCTTACGAAGAAAATGTCTGAGGATCTTACCGATTATTTAAAGGAAATTGGTATTAAAGTCGCGTACTTACACTCAGAGATTAAAACATTAGAACGAATTGAAATTATTCGTGATTTGCGCCGAGGCAAATATGACGTATTAGTCGGCATTAACTTGTTACGGGAAGGGCTAGATATTCCGGAAGTATCCTTAGTCGCAATACTAGATGCCGATAAAGAAGGTTTCTTGCGCTCACAACGTTCTCTCATTCAGACGATTGGACGGGCAGCGCGTAATGAAAATGGACAGGTTATTATGTATGCCGATAAATATACTGATTCTATGAATATTGCAATTGATGAGACCGAACGTCGTCGCGCGAAACAGATGGAATATAACGAAAAGCACGGTATTACGCCTACCACGATTAAGAAAGAAATTCGCGATGTTATCCAAGCGACTATGGCCGCAGAAGATTCCGAAGAATATGATAGCAAACCAGATGTTTCTAAGATGAATAAGAAGGAAAAAGAAAAAATGATCGAAAACATGGAAGAAGAGATGAAACAAGCTGCGCGTGACTTGAATTTCGAAAAAGCAGCAGAGTTACGTGATGTCATCTTAGATCTTAAATCGGAAGGGTGATCGAGCAAATGAGCCAACAGAAATCTATACGTGTACAAGGGGCTCGGGCCCACAATTTAAAAAATATAGATGTAAATATTCCGAAGAACAACTTGATTGTGTTAACAGGGTTATCTGGGTCAGGTAAATCATCCTTGGCTTTTGATACGATATATGCAGAGGGACAACGCCGGTATGTGGAGTCTCTTTCTGCTTATGCACGTCAATTTTTAGGACAGATGGATAAACCGGATGTTGATTCGATTGAAGGTTTATCGCCGGCTATTTCCATTGATCAGAAGACGACGAGTAAGAACCCGCGTTCAACTGTCGGGACTGTTACAGAAATTTATGATTACCTTCGACTGCTATTTGCCAGAGTAGGTCGACCGACCTGTCCTTACCATGAGGTAGAGATTACTTCTCAAACGGTGCAACAGATGGTAGACCAAATCCTCGAGCATCCTGATCGAACAAAGATGCAGATTCTCGCCCCTGTTGTATCTGGACGTAAGGGACAACACGTAAAAGTACTTGAAAAGTTACAAAAAGAAGGGTACGTGCGTCTTCGTGTGGACGGAGAAATGCGCGAAGTGACGGAAGAATTTAATTTAGAAAAGAACAAAAAGCACTCTATTGAGGTTGTTATTGATCGTATTGCCATTAAAGAGGGCATAGCTGGTCGTTTAACGGACTCGATTGAAACAGCTCTAAGATTAGGCGAAGGACAGCTAATCGTTGATGTCATTGATGGAGAAGAACTGTATTTTAATGAAAACCATGCATGTCCTGTTTGTGGATTTTCAGTAGGTGAATTAGAGCCACGCATGTTCTCGTTTAACAGTCCATATGGGGCTTGTGAGCGTTGTGATGGTCTTGGACAACAGTTGGAAGTTGATATTGATTTGGTTATCCCGGACTGGGAACTAACATTAAATCAGCATGCTATAGCCCCTTGGGAACCGAATAGCTCCCAATACTACCCGCAGCTTCTGGAAAGTGTATGCAATCACTATGGGATTGATATGGATACTCCAATTAAGGAGATACCGAAAAATCTGTTAGAACGTGTCTTGTATGGTAGCGGAGATGAAAAAGTGTATTTCCGCTATGAGAATGATTTTGGAAAGGTTCGTGAAAATGAGATCTTTTTCGAAGGTGTCATTCCGAACGTAGCTCGTCGTTACCGTGAGACATCATCCGAGTATATTCGTGAACAGATGGAAAAGTATATGGCTCAAAAGCCTTGTCCAAAGTGTGAGGGAAATCGTTTAAACGAAAAGCCTCTATCCGTTCTTATAAATAATTATCATATCGGTAGTGTGACAGATTTCTCGATAAAAGACGCTATTACTTTTTTCGAGAACGTTGAACTCACGGAAAAAGAAGAACAAATTGCGCGGATGATATTGAAGGAGATTTGTGATCGTTTATCCTTCCTTATTAATGTAGGACTAGATTACCTTACATTGTCTCGCTCTGCTGGAACGTTATCTGGTGGGGAAGCGCAACGAATTCGATTGGCTACCCAGATAGGTGCTGCCTTAACAGGAGTGCTGTATGTATTAGACGAGCCTTCTATTGGACTCCATCAGCGTGACAACGACAGATTGATATCAACGCTTAAACAGATGAGAGATTTAGATAACACCTTGATTGTGGTAGAGCATGATGAAGATACGATGCTAGCTGCAGACTACTTGATTGATATTGGGCCTGGTGCGGGTGCTCATGGTGGCGAAATTGTTTCTGAAGGTACGCCTCAAGAAGTGATGAACGATAGTAACTCTCTTACAGGACAGTACCTGTCAGGCGAAAAGTTCATCCCATTACCACAGGAGCGCCGTCAGCCAGATGGTCGCTACGTAGAAGTGATTGGCGCTCAAGAAAACAACCTGAAAAATGTGAATGCATCCTTGCCTTTAGGATTGTTAACAGCTGTTACAGGTGTATCAGGTTCTGGTAAGAGTACATTAGTAAACGAAATTCTGTATAAATCATTAGCTCAAAAGCTCCATAAAGGGAAAGTGAAGCCAGGAGAGCATAAGCAAATCAAGGGTATGGATCAGCTCGAAAAAGTAATTGATATTGACCAATCGCCAATTGGCCGAACACCACGGTCTAACCCTGCAACCTACACCGGCGTGTTTGATGATATTCGTGACGTATTCGCACAAACCAATGAAGCTAAGATTCGTGGCTACAAAAAAGGACGATTTAGCTTTAATGTGAAAGGTGGTAGGTGCGAAGCATGCCGTGGTGATGGTATTATTAAAATAGAAATGCATTTTCTTCCAGATGTATATGTCCCTTGTGAAGTATGCGATGGGAAACGTTATAACCGCGAGACACTTGAAGTGAAATACAAAGGGAAGAGTATTGCCGATGTACTAGAGATGACGATAGAAGATGCGTATGAATTCTTCGAAGCGATCCCTAAGATTAAGCGGAAGCTGTCTACTGTATTTGATGTAGGATTAGGTTATATTAAACTTGGTCAACCAGCTACAACCTTATCTGGTGGGGAAGCGCAGCGTGTGAAGCTGGCTAGTGAACTCCATCGTCGTTCGACTGGACGTTCTCTATACATTTTAGATGAACCAACTACAGGGCTTCATGTGGAAGATATCTCACGCCTTCTCATGGTGTTGCAGCGGTTAGTAGATAATGGAGAGACCGTATTAATTATTGAACACAACCTTGATGTCATTAAAGCAGCGGATTACCTCATCGACCTTGGACCAGAAGGTGGAGAAAAAGGTGGCGAAATCATTGCTACGGGAACTCCTGAAGTTGTTGCGGACAATTCTCAATCGTACACTGGAAAATACCTTGGACCGATTCTGGAACGGGATCGAGATCGTATGAAAGAGCGTTTGAAGAAGAAAGAAAAAGTTTCCAAATAACGGAATCACATCAAGAACCACAGCCTTTTCTGGGAACAACCCTAGACAGTCAAGAAAGGTTGGTTCAAATGAAGAAGCCATTATTCGACCACTTACAACAGGATAGTTATGCACTCCGAGAAGCAGCCCCAGAATGGAGAGAAACGATGGAACAACTCGTTTCCTGGTCCGGTCAGCAAGTTGTTGATTTGGGCTGTGGAGGAGGCATTTATACAAAAGCTCTCTCCCATATGAATGTAGAACACGTGCATGGTATTGATGCCTCTGAGACGATGTTACAAGGAGCAAGGGAATATGTGGGTGATGTGTCCAATGTAACATTCTTACAAGGGGAAACAGCTGCTATTCCTTTAGGAAATGAGCGGGTGGATACAGTGGTGGAGCGCGCTGTGATTCATCATCTTCAACGTGCTCAACTTCAAGAAAATTTACAAGAGCTCTATCGTGTCTTGAAGCCAGGAGGACAAGTAATTATTCAGGACAGAACATTGGATGATTGCTTTTTACCTCCTGACAAAGAACACCTCCGGGGTCACATTTTTTCCATGTTTCCTCGCCTGAAAAAGATGGAGAAAGTACGA
Source organism: Pontibacillus yanchengensis (assembly GCF_009856295.1). Classification (NCBI taxonomy): domain Bacteria; kingdom Bacillati; phylum Bacillota; class Bacilli; order Caryophanales; family Bacillaceae; genus Pontibacillus; species Pontibacillus yanchengensis. The sequence goes on from NZ_WMEU01000003.1 coordinate 425,156, forward strand.
CGTCATTCTTCAAATCAAGTGATTCGTAGCTTGCATCAAGCAGGTTTTCATAAAATTAAAATCAAATCATTGCTCGAAACACGCCAGAAGTACCCATCCCGCGATAAGGTATATGAGGATATAATGAATCGAACGGGCCGAACAATTTTGCATGAATTAAATGATGATGAGCTTAGACAGCTCGCAACTACCATTTACCATCAATACAAAGCACATGAATCGATTCAGGAACAGGATCGCTGGACGATTTGGATTGCAGAAAAGCCAATAGACTTGTAAGTATAAAAGAGAGACTGTTGCTTGGAAGAGTATCAGTCTTTCATCATTTCTATGCTCTCCTGCGCTTTGCTGGAATGGTAAGTAGATTCTTTGACGTTCGGGGTACTGATTGGGTAGAGTATAAACAGACACTAGTTCGAGAGAGGAGTCATCGTCATGGAAATGATCCAAATCGATAAAGTTCAAGAAGCTCTTGATCATCTTGCTAATAAAGATGTGTATGTGCACTTAGAAACAACGAATGGCGCATATGCAAGTCATTTTAATTCAAACGCCTATAACGTAGGGGCATTCATTCGTAATGCTAAAGTTCGCTATAAGCATGCCAAAATAGTAGGTAGTGAAACGTTTCGCATCGGCTTGAAGATGGACCATGGTTGGGTTTATGCTGAAGGGCTTACCCAATGGGAAGTAGATGACAAAGGTCGCTTAATCATGGCAGGTCATGATGCCGAAGGCCGATTAATGGTAGCTCTTGAGATTAGCGAAACACCGTTTGAGAACTAAGAAATAAAGGAGAGAATAGGATCATGGATCAACATCAACACGTTGCAATCATACTTCCCCATCCAGACGACGAAGCATTTGGTTGTTCAGGTACGATTCTCCAATTTCGTGAAAAAAATATACCTGTCACCTACTTGTGCGGAACATTAGGTGAAATGGGACGTAATATGGGCAATCCGACGTTTGCGAACCGAGAGACGCTTTCGGAATTCAGAAAGAAAGAATTACAGGATGCCTGCGAAGCTTTAGACATTGACCTTCAGATGCTAGGTTATCGTGATAAAACGCTTGAATTCGAAGATCGAGATGAAGTAGCTTCTCACCTAAAAGGAATTCTTGATGATATACAACCTAGCCTTGTCATTACCTTCTATCCTGGACATGCTGTCCACCCTGATCACGACGCCATGGGCGCAGCGGCGATTGAAGCGGTGCGACGCTTTGATGAAGAAAACCGTCCAGAGGTATGGGCTAAGGCTATTTCTCATAACAGACGCGAGGTGTTAGGAGAACCGGACATTGTCAAAGATGTAGCGGACTATTTTGATGGTAAGATGAAAGCCATTGAAGCTCACCGTTCTCAAGCAGAAGGAATGATGAGTCAATTCCGCAAGAGCCCTGAATTACAAGAATTAAATTCAGAAGGCCAAAAGCTATTACGCTATGAAGAATTTTATAAATGGGACTTTACGAAATAAGCAGGATCCTACGGGGTTCTGCTTTTCTTTTTTACTATCTAGCGTACCATTATAAAAATGTTGGCTTGTGGATAACTAAGTAAATTATAGAGGCCACGTCCAGCTCCAGCGCCCAGCGACTAGCAAACTTCCTGCACTTCCTTACGATAAGTCAACATCGAATCGCTTGCGCTCTTCGTGTTTCCTTTATCTCATACGGAGGAAGTTCGATTAAACCCGCTGCATCACGCAGCAACATCGAACCAACCCACGTCCTGTGGGCAGCAGTTTGTACGTCGCAAACCGGGCGCTTGCGCTTTTGTTCCTAGATGAAAGGAATGGTTAGGTAACGACCATGAGAGGAATACTATAGATAAGAGATTTGAGATAAGGAGTTGAGTACATGGAAAGGTTAATTTTAGGCAAGACAACGAGTGAATGGATGAACGAATTCCCACTACTATCTTCTATAGCAGAAACGAAGGAAGTGTTTTGGATAAATCAAAAAGTAAAGAGATTTCCTGATGCAATTGAAGGAAAAAATCTGAGCTGGGAGGATGTAGAGGAAGCTGAAGCATTATTTCAACGTTTTGCACCGTTTATGGAAAAGGCCTTCCCTGATACAGCTGAAGCAAAAGGCGAGATTGAATCACCTCTTAAAGAGATACAAGATATGCAAGCTACCTTACAATCTGAATATGGTGAACGTATCCCAGGCCAACTGTGGCTCAAGTGTGACAATGAATTAGCTGTTGCTGGGTCGATCAAAGCTAGGGGAGGGTTCTTCGAGATACTCTCTTATGCAGAAAACCTAGCTTTGGAGCATAGTATGTTAACTAAAAATGATGATTACGGCAAACTGTATAGTGATACGTTTAAGCAATTCTTTTCTAACTATTCCATTGCGGTAGGATCGACGGGGAATTTAGGTTTAAGTATTGGGATAATGAGTGCGAAGCTTGGCTTCCAAGTTACCGTGCATATGTCTCAAGATGCAAAGCAATGGAAAAAGGATTTATTGCGTGATAAAGGTGCACAAGTGATGGAGCATGAATCAGACTTTAGTTTAGCGGTCGAGAAAGGAAGGGAAATGTGTCAGGAGCAACCGCATTGTTACTTTGTGGATGATGAAGATTCCAAACATTTATTTCTAGGTTACGCAGTAGCTGCTATTCGCTTGAAAAAGCAGCTCGATGAAAAGGGGATCGTTGTGGATGCAGATCACCCATTAATCGTGTATATCCCTTGTGGTGTTGGAGGTGGACCGAGCGGTGTAACCTATGGCCTAAAGCATATTTTCGGAGATCATGTGTATTGTTATTTTGCAGAACCAACGCATTCACCATCTGTGTTAATCGGATTAATGACCGGAAAGTTTCATCAAGTATCTGTACAAGATTTTGGTATTGACAATCAAACCGCAGCAGATGGCCTCGCAGTCGGACGACCTTCTCAATATGCGGTACAAATGGTCGAGCATCTTGTGAATGGCATTTATACAGTCGAAGACCATCAGTTATACAGAATGCTCTACCTGTTAAATCAGTCAGAACAGATGAAATTAGAGCCGTCTGCTTTAGCAGGGATGTATGGTCCTGTTCAATTAACGAAGGAACATCAAGGTCCTGCGAATCTAGAACATGCGACACATATTGTTTGGGCAACTGGGGGAAGTTTGGTCCCTGATGAGAATATGAGGTCTTATATTAAGAAAGGGAAAAACAACTAAACCTTGTAAGCTTCCTGTTTGCTCACATCTTTTTTAAATTGATGTATGATAAAAGTGAATCGTTCATCTTGTTCATACGTATATAAACTAATAGAAATAGGCCATGTGTCTCACGCATATACAATAGAAGAAGGAGCGATGATCAGATGCAGGAAGAGCGAAAGCGGATTTTAAAGATGTTGGAAGAGGGCATGATTACCTCCCAAGAAGCAGAAGAACTATTAGATTCGATCCAATATGCTGAGGATGTACAAGTGAATACTGGTGATGAAGAAGATGAGCATCAATCTCTCTCTACAAAAGTGAAGTGGGATGAGAAACAGGAACAGAAAAGCTATCAATCAGGTTCTACGAAAAAGCGTTTCATGGACTTTGTAGAAGAGACAATTAAAAAAGTGAAGAATGTGGATTTCGATTTAAATTTTGGCCAGTACTTCGAAGTATCTCACATTTTTCAAAACCAAGGCGTATCTTTTTCAAAAGTAGCTATGGATATTGCTAATGGTTCCATTGAGTTAAAACCGTGGCAAGAAGATGATGTGCGTATTGAGTGCAATGCCAAAGTGTATCAAGTAAACAATCAAGATGAAGCAAGAGAACGGTTTATGGACCAAAAGCAATACCATGTGGATGATGAGAGCTTGAGCTTCTCTATTAGCTCAAAGAAAATTAAAACAAATGTTATTCTCTATATTCCGGAGAAATCATATAAACATATGTCCTTGCGCCTATTCAATGGAAAAATACAGTCTCATGGCTTCCATATCGAAGACCTACAGGCAAAGACTGCAAATGGAAAAGTTGAATTTGAGAACATGAGCGGGTCATCTTGGGATATTGAAACCTCCAATGGTTCCATCACGTTAAAAGATGTGCGCTTGAACGAAGTTGAGGTAGAAAGCTTAAACGGCTCCATTACGTTAGATGGTGAGTTCGAAAAAGTAGATACGCAAGGTGTAAACGGTAGTATTAAGTGTAATTGGCATGGTCATCATGGACACAAAGGCTTTTTCAAGACAACAGCCGGTAGTATTACAGTAGCCCTTCCGCGAGAATTTGCTGTAGATGGCGAACTAAAAACGAGCATGGGAAGTATCAATTGCAATTTACCTAATTTTGAAATACAAGAGGAAAAGAGTGAAGTATTGAAGAAAGAACTACGCTTCCGTTCAAAAGGAGAACAAGCAAAACCTCTTCATTTAGAAGCTGAAGCCAAGACAGGGTCCATTACAATTAACTAATCAATCTAAGGAGGTCATCGTGTGTCGAAACGATTAACTAGATCAAAAGATAAAAGAATGCTAACAGGTGTTTTAGGTGGAGTTGCAGAATATTTTAATGCCGACGCTACGATTGTCCGACTCATTTTCGTTATACTAGCTATTATTACGACAGGATTTCCGTTGTCCTTACTTTATATTATTGCTGCTGTCATCATTCCAAATGAAGGAGATGTCGTGTCATGAAAAATTGGCTGTTGCACATTATCGTCAACGCAGTTGCTTTAATTGCCGTGGCGCAGCTATTTGATTCCTTTTATCTTGAGAGCTTTGTCACCGCAATTATCGCTAGTTTGATTTTGTCTGTATTAAATGTCATCGTCAAACCAATATTGGTAGTACTCACCTTACCTATCACGTTTATCACACTAGGACTATTCCTATTCGTCATCAACGCCATTACCCTCATGATTACCCAAGCTCTGCTCGGAAGCAGTTTTGTCATCGATGGTTTTGGTATCGCCATATTGGCAACGATTATCATTTCCTTACTATCGTTAATGATGAACCAGCTTGTGAAAGATTTGAAATAAGAGAGAGAAGGCAGGCCCGCGCCTGTCTTTTTGTGTGAGATGGGGGAAGAGAGCATAAATCCAATCGGAGAGAGCAAAACCGTAAAGGAAGAGAGCATAACCCCAACCGGAGAGAGCAAAAGAGTAGGGAAGAGAGCATAAATCCAATCAAAGAGAGCAAAAGAGAAAAGGAAGAGAGCGTAACCACAATTGGAGAGAGCAAAAGAGTAGGGAAGAGAGCATAAATCCAATCGAAGAGAGCAAAAGAGAAAAGGAAGAGAGCATACCCCCAACGGAGGGAGCAAAAAAGTAATGGAGAGAGCGTAACTCCAATACCTATGTATAAGAAAGAAAAACCCGCAGGCATTATACCACTCTATCCTCCAAAATCCCCCTAAATTCCACCAAATTCAAAACAACTTTACACAATTCATGTATTATATCTACAGATAATTGTAAAAAATGCTACAATAGGAGAAGTGAATAAGAGGATAAAGGCAGGGGGCATACATATGTCAAAAGTGCGTACACAGGATCTTTTGGATCGATTTGATTTAGAGATTGTAGCGGGGGAAGATGGTGTTCACCGCGAAATTTTCACAAGTGATATTTCTCGTCCTGGAATGGAGATGGCGGGTTATTTTAAATATTATCCTTCTGAGCGGTTGCAACTGCTCGGAAAAACAGAGCTTTCCTTTTTTCTTGAGTTAACTGATGCTGAGAAGAAGGATCGCGTTACAAAGTTATGTACGGATGTAACACCAGGAATTGTTATAACTAGAGCGATGGAGGTTCCCGATCTTCTTATCGAAGCGGCTAATGAAGCGGGCGTTCCGATTATGCGCTCTCCGTACAAGACAACGAGAGTCATTAGTCGTTTAACCAATTTTCTAGAGACGAAGTTCGCACCGTTTACGGCTATTCATGGTGTGCTAGTGGATATTTACGGTGTTGGTGTTTTGATTACAGGTCAAAGTGGTGTTGGTAAAAGTGAGACAGCTCTTGAATTAGTCAAAAGAGGACATCGTCTCGTAGCGGATGATAGTGTTGAAATTCGTCAGGAGGACTACGATACGTTAATCGGAAATTCCCCGCCGTTGATTGAGCACTTACTAGAAATTCGAGGACTAGGAATCATCAATGTGATGACGTTATTTGGTGCTGGTTCTGTCCGTAACTTCAAGCGTATTACCATGGTTATAAATCTTGAATTATGGGATGAAAAGAAGCAGTATGACCGCCTTGGTCTAGAAGAGGAAACAATGAAGATTATGGATGTTGAGATTCCTAAAGCAACGGTTCCAGTACGTCCGGGTCGAAATCTAGCCGTTATTATTGAAGTAGCTGCGATGAATTTCCGTCTGAAGCGCATGGGGGTTAATGCAGCTGAAGAATTCTCAGAACGTTTGACCAACATGATTGGTGAAAATAAAAACGATGTAGCAAAGGGAGGTTTCCAAGGTGACATGTAGTGCTGAACCTCTTAGTCGAATATTTTTACAGCTTGGTCCCCTTACCATCTATTGGTATGGTGTCATTATTGCTACTGGAGCCTTTTTAGGATTGTGGTTGGCGACGAGAGAATCCGAGCGTTTAGGCTTGAAAAAAGATACATTCGTGGATCTCGTTGTGTTTGCGATTCCAATTGCTATCCTAAGTGCGCGTATTTATTATGTAGCGTTTGAATGGGAACGGTATAAAAATGGTTCCTTTATCGATATGATTGCCATTTGGGAAGGCGGAATCGCCATTCATGGTGCCATCATCGGTGCTGTCCTTACTGCGCTTGTGTTTGCGCGTGTTCGAAAGGTTCCGTTCTGGAAGCTTGTTGATATTGCTGCGCCTAGTATTATTTTAGGTCAAGCAATCGGTCGCTGGGGGAACTTCATGAACCAGGAAGCACACGGTGGTCCGGTTACAGAAACATTTTATAATAATTTCATGCAGTACTTACCAAGTTTCATTACAAACCAAATGTGTATCGATGGTGTCATGTACCATCCAACCTTCTTATATGAGTCTGTATGGAATATTCTTGGATTTGCTTTCCTTCTACTACTTAGAAGATACAATCCAAGACGTGGCGAAGTGTTCTTAAGCTATGTGATTTGGTATTCATTCGGTCGTTACTTTATCGAAGGTATGCGTACAGATAGTTTATATATTATCGGTAATCTGCGTACAGCACAGGTCATTTCCATCGTACTTATCGCTTGGGCAGTAGGCATGATTATCTATCGTCGTTATAAAAATCGTGCCGATCGATATTATAACGGTAAGAAAGTAGAGTAAGGAGGGTTTCATTTGCCTGGTGTACTACAACGAGGATTAAAACAAGGTTTGAACGTAACATGGACACTTGGTAAAGTGATTTTTCCGATTACGCTACTTGTGACGATTCTACGAGCAACCCCAGTCCTTCAATGGTTGAGCGATTGGGTTGCTCCTCTTATGAAATGGATTGGCTTATCCGGTGAAGCGGCCATTCCGTTAGTATTAGGGAATTTTCTAAACTTATATGCGGGAATCGCTGCGATTGTATCGTTCGATTTCTCGGTAAAAGAAGTCTTTATTTTAGCTGTGATGATGTCGTTTTCTCACAATCTACTCATTGAGTCGACCGTTGCTTCCAAAGTGGGGGTGAAATGGTGGTTTGTTGCTGGCGTTCGCTTATCACTTGCGTTTGTGTCAGCCATTCTCATTAATGTGTTTTGGCAAGGTGGGTCAGAGATGGCTCAGTATGGCATGATTTCCCAAAATGAAGTGCCAGAAGGATGGCTCATGGTCGGATTGACGGGCTTGCAAACAGCCGTAGTTGCGGTGCTCCAGCTCGCTGCGATCGTGATTCCTCTCATGGTTGCCATGCAGTGGTTAAAAGAGAAAAATTGGATTGATACGTTCTCGCGTTGGATTGCACCATTCACCCGTTTCCTTGGGGTGGAGCGGAACGCATCAACAACCTTGGTCGCAGGGCTTGTGATTGGCTTAGCCTATGGAGCAGGATTAATGATTCAAGCTGTAAAAGAGGATGGCGTCTCGAAAAAGGATATGTATTTATCCCTTATTTTCCTCGTCTCCTGCCACGCAGTCGTTGAAGATACATTAATTTTTATTCCACTAGGCATCCCGGTTTGGCCACTGTTATTAATCCGACTCGTTACAGCCATACTACTAACAGCAGTCATCGGTTTTATATGGAATCGAATGAACACTACAAAAGGAAAGGAAGCAGCTTATGACCATTCGTACCCTTCTCTTTGATTTAGATGGAACATTAATCAATACGAACGAGCTCATTATTGCCTCGTTTTTGCATACGACAGAAACCTATGCTCCTGGTGAATATACTCGTGAGGATGTAATCAATTTCATAGGTCCTCCGTTAGAAGAAAGCCTGAAAACCATTAACCCAAATGAAGATGTCGAAACGATGATGACCACATACCGCACGCATAACCACGAGCATCACGATGAATTGGTTCATGCTTATGATGGTGTGCGGGAGTCATTAGCAAAGCTAAAGGAAGCAGGCTTTAAGCTTGGTATTGTAACGACGAAATTGCGTCAGACGGTAAACATGGGGCTAAAGCTTACCGAAATTGAGGATTATTTTGAAACGGTGGTTACATTGGATGATGTGGACCATGCTAAACCACATCCAGAACCGGTAGTTCGCGCTATGAAAGCATTAGATGCAAAACCTGAAGAAACGATTATGATCGGGGATAATACCCATGACATTGATGCTGGTAAAAATGCAGGCACGAAAACAGCAGGTGTTGCGTGGACAATTAAAGGAAAAAAAGTACTGGAAGACTTACATCCAGACTTCATGCTCGAGCACATGAGTGACATTCTTAAAATCGTGATGGAGTGATTCGATGAGAAAGACCGAGCGCTACAAAGTGAAGGAAGCCAATTCTCTCTGGCATATTTATAAAACAGTGCCTTTTTGGAAAGTTGTGCGTAACTTTATCGTCATTCAACTGGCACGCTATACACCGTTCCTTCCTATGAAAAACTGGTTGTATCGTACGTTTCTCCGCATGAAGGTAGGCGAACATACAGCCTTCGCGCTCATGGTTATGCTCGATATCATGTTTCCAGAAAAAATCTCGGTCGGTCGCAACACAGTCATCGGTTACAACACAACCATTCTTGCCCATGAATACTTAATAAAAGAGTATCGCTTGGGTGAGGTGAACATTGGCAGCGAAGTCATGATTGGAGCCAATACAACCATCTTACCTGGCATTACGATTGGGGACGGTGCCATTGTATCGGCAGGGACGCTTGTACACAAAGACGTTCCACCAGGCTGTTTTGTTGGTGGGAATCCAATGCAAGTTATTTATGATAAAGAAGAAATGGATCGCCGCACAAAGGAAGATGTATTTTTTACCGAGAACAGCTAATGAGAGGCTGTTCTTTTTTTGTGAGGTTGAAGCGAGCAAATCGCAACCCGAAGCGAGCATAAGTGAATGTGAAGCTAGTAAATACCAATCCAGAGCGACCATTAGGGTGAAGTGCGAATGATGAGGCTTTATAACACAATCATGAAAAAATCCCTCACACTTCCCGCCCATTCAGAGGTATGAATAAACTAAAAAAAGGGAAGGGTACTTGCAGCAACTTTGCAAGGTACGGAATGGGAAAGGAAGTGGCAATTATGTTTTCAACCGATCAGCGTAAGGATATTTATCATAGATTAACCGAAGAAAAGCTCGATGTACTTGTTATAGGTGGTGGCATCACTGGAGCTGGTGTTGCACTTGATGCTACGACGAGAGGGCTGTCGACATGTGTGGTAGAAATGCAAGATTTCGCAGCTGGGACGTCTAGCCGTTCTACCAAACTTGTGCATGGTGGCTTACGATACTTAAAACAATTTGAAGTGAAAATGGTAGCTGAAGTGGGGCGCGAACGGGCGATTGTTTATGAGAATGGTCCCCATGTGACGACTCCTGAATGGATGCTCCTCCCATTTTATAGAGGAGGGACATTTGGTCCGTTTTCCACTAGTCTAGGGTTACGAGTGTATGATTATTTAGCAGGTGTGAAAAAGAGTGAACGACGGACGATGCTATCACCAAAAGAGACACTTGAAAAGGAACCCCTACTGAATAAAGAAAAATTACGTGGTGGCGGCTATTACGTGGAATATCGTACCGATGATGCTCGTTTAACACTAGAAGTGATGAAAAAAGCAGTACAAAAGGGAGCAATTGCTCTGAACTACTCGAAGGTAATTCAATTTTTATATGAGGAAGAGAAGGTTATTGGGGCAGTTGTAGAGGATCAGCTTACGAAAGAACGATATAAAATCTTTGCTAACAAAGTTGTCAATGCAGGCGGCCCATGGGTAGATGAAGTTCGTGAAAAAGATGGGTCCAAACAAGGTAAAACGCTACATTTGACGAAAGGGATTCATCTTGTTTTTGACCATCAAACCTTCCCTTTGCAACAGGCTATTTATTTTGATGCTCAAGACGGGCGAATGATTTTCGCGATTCCTCGAGATGGAAAAACGTATGTAGGAACGACCGATACGGTGTATGAAGGTGACATAGCCCACCCAACAATGACGGTCGATGATCGAGACTATATTCTCCAGGCCATTGACTATATGTTTCCTACCTTATCGATTACAGCTCATGACGTGGAATCTAGTTGGGCTGGTTTGCGACCATTAATTCATGAGGAAGGGAAGGATCCATCCGAAATCTCGCGTAAGGATGAAATCTTCGTTTCGGATTCTGGCTTAATTTCCATAGCAGGTGGTAAGTTAACAGGCTATCGAAAAATGGCTGAGAATGTCATCGACTTAGTAACACAGCAATTGAGTGAAGAACAGCATACAACCTATCCTAGTACTCAAACAGAAGACTTGCCGATAGCAGGTGGAGAAGTTGATGGATCCAAAGGCTTTGAGACATTTCTCAATCGAAAAAAAGAAGCTGGAATTGCATTTGGTCTTTCAGAAGAACAATCACGCGGGCTCGTCCAACTATATGGATCCAATGTAGATGACGTATTTGATCATTATGTCTATTTTAAGCATACCAAATCTGAACATGGTTTGGATCCGCTAGTCCAATCTATGCTCGTTTATGGCATTGAGAAAGAGTTAGTCGCCAAGCCAGTCGATTTTTTCGTGAGAAGAACAGGTGCGTTATTTTTCGATATTCATTGGGTTCACCTTCACCAGAATAGTGTTATAGCTTATATGGCGGATCGTTTCCAATGGAGTCAGGAACAACTTGTAGCCAACACGAACGAACTGAATGTGTTATTAGAAGAAGCTGTTTCTCCAGATGTTTCCTAAAGAATGAAACGTACTTGCTGTTGAATCGTATAGGTAGGAAACGAGGGGAGACTGTGCTATGACTCAGATGGAGGAAGTTCTTAGACAAGATGGCAAGCGGCAGATACAATCAGCTTGTTTTACACTAGCGGTTGTATTGCTAATTATGGTTCTTCAATTGCTATTAGATACGGGCTTTTGGTATGGGATTCTTTTCGCGATTCCATTTGGATTGTTTGGCATCACTCTGTTGTCACGTGGTATGCGGGACATTCGTTTTGCGGGCTTAGCCGCTACAACGGATAACCAAGTAGACTATCAAGTTGTATCCAAGCGTATGTATTTAGGGATAGCAATGGGGTGGGATGACCCAGCTAGATTATATGATATGGACGGACAAATTCATTCAGAAATAGTAGAGAAAAAATCATTTGTCTGGAAGTGCGTGCTTGTACTAGCTGCTGTATTTTCTTCCTTACCAATCGCTCCGAGAAGTTATATTTTCTATAATCAATCAAAAGAACCTACCTATTTGCTTGAGAAAAAAGGAGGCTTGCGATCACGCTTTTTTATCCGTGACCTCCAAGGAAACTATTTGTATTATGCAGAACAACAGAAACAAACGAGTCACGATAGAATCATCCACTTTTATGAAAAAGATAACGTGCGATGGACGGCTGAAAGTGATCGCTATTTAGAGGTATTAACCATCAAAGACTCAGAGGGCATGGAAGTGATGACTCTGAAGAAGGACGCAATCCCTGTCGAAGCAGCAGACCGATTTGGCTCTATGTCAGGACTGCTTATAGAAAAAAGAGATCATGAACCCCTTCCTGATGATTTGCACCTATTCTTATATGTAATAAACATAAAACTAACAGCTTTGTAAGTCTGTCCATAATGGGCAGGCTTTTTTTGTGGTGACTGGAGCGACTTTCCTGGGTTTCGGAGCGACCACCCAAAATGAGACGAGGGACCTGTCCCTCCGTCCCATTATTTTTATTGAACTTTACGTTAACGTTAATGGTAAGATAAAGATACAGAAAGTTTTGACTGAAAAAGAGGGATAATTGATGGAGGAGACGTATACAATCACACAGTTGGCTCAAGAGTTTAACATCACTTCTAGGACGATTCGATATTATGAGGAGCTTGGATTGATTTCTCCTGCTCGTTCAGAAAATGGTCGAAGGGTATTTACGAAAAAGGAAAAAACGTTGTTGTTCCTCATTTTTCGAGGGAAAAAATATGGTTTTCAGTTAGAGGAAATCAAGGACATGCTGCATTTGTTTGATCATGATCCTTCAGGTAGAAAACAGCTGGAAAGAACCATTGAATATGGGGAGAAGAAAATTATGGAGGTGACGGATAGGATTGTTGAGTTAACCGAGATGAGAGATGAGATGGTCCGTGTGACAGGTGAGTTTCGGGTGAAATTAACGGAATTAGAGGGGGAAAAGGAATGAATATTTCTGAAGTGTTAGCAATGCAAGCTAGAAGACATCCGATGCATGAGGCGATTGTTTCCAATGCGGAGAGATTGACCTATGAGGAGTGGGATGAAACCGTTAATCGCTTGGCATCGGGACTAGCAGCATATGGGATTGATCAAGGCGATAAAGTAGTCCTTCACATGCCAAATGTAAAGGAATTTTTGTTCACTTATTTTGCCGTCCAGCGGTTAGGAGCTCTTATTGTACCGATTAACGCAAAGCTTGCACAGGATGAAATTGAGTACATCATTGACCATAGTGACGCGAAGGCTTTTATAACACATGAACTGTTATTTAATCAGGTGTCTGGTATCGAAGGAACTAACGTAATTTGTATAAAAACGGGTGCAGCGTTAAAAGGTTGGTATGCGTTTCAAGATGTATTGAATCAAGGCAGTGAACAAGCTATCATTTCACCATTACATGAGGATGATGAAGCGGCTATCTTGTACACTTCAGGTACGACAGGTCGACCAAAAGGAGTCGTATTCACCAACCGGAACATTTTAACTGTGGCTACCATGATTTGCATTGAAATGACGATGAATAAAAATAGCCGTGTGTTGCATATGATGCCACTTAGCCATTCAGCCCCCCTTCATTTATTCATGGTATCTGCAACATACGTCGGCGCCACACACGTCTTGGCTCCAACATTTACACCTGATTTATTATTAGATCTCGTTTCTACCGAAAAAACCACTCATTTCTTTGGAGCACCTGTTGCATATTTAATGACTGCAAAGCATCCTTCCATACAAGAATATGACCTAAGTTCGATGGAATATTGGGTATATGGAGGAGCACCATTAGGTACAAAAGAGGTGGAATTCGTTAAACAACAATTTAAAACGGACCGACTTACATGCGTGTATGGTCTGACAGAAGCCGGCCCAAATGGTACACTGCTGCTTCCTGAAGAGCACGATTCGAAAGCAGGAAGTATAGGCCAGCGTCCAGCATTGAACTGTGAAGTGGCGATTGTAGATGAAAATGGTGACTATGTTCCGTATGGTCAAGTAGGGGAAATTGTTTTACGTGGCGAAGGGAATATGAAAGGATATTATAAGGATGAAGAAAAAACCTTAGCCACATTCAAAGATGGTTGGCTTTATACAGGTGATATGGGTAAACGCGATGAAGATGGGTTTATTTGGGTCATTGATCGTAAAAAAGACGTTATTATCGCAGGTGGGGTGAATATCTTTCCAAAAGAAATTGAAGAAGTGTTAAGTACGCATCCTGCTATTGCAGAAGTTGCAGTGATTGGTGTGCCTCATCCGGACTGGGGGGAAACTGTGAAGGCATTTGTTGTAGTAGAGGATGACCATCAGTTTGCTTCACTGGAACAAGATTGTAAACGTTTCCTTGAAGAGAAAGTAGCAAATTTCAAAATACCCAGAATTTACCATAAATTGGATGCTTTACCCCGGAATGCAACGGGAAAATTATTGAAACAGCAACTGAGACAAACTCAACAGAGTCCAGAAGGAGAGATACGATGAATTTTTTTAGAGAAGATCCCAATTTGAGTTTTATACTTGATCAATATTTAGATGAAGAGTTTCTAGAGTGGGCTAAGAAAGAATTGGATGAATACGGTGAACTCTGTGCCAATGAGATTGATGAGCGAGCTGTTCATACTGATCGTGACGGGCAACCTCAATTAATCAAGTACGATAAGATGGGCAATGATATTTCAGAGGTTTGGGTGAATGAGGGCTACAAACAAACGGTATCTGAAACGTACAATCGCGGAATTGTTGGTTATGTGCATAAAGATATTCCTGATTTAAATCGAAAAGGTAACTATCTGTATTCCTATGCTCAAGGGTATCTTCTCTCTCAGGCAGAACCTGGCTTCTATTGTCCTGTAACACTAACGATGGCGACAGCATACTTACTAGATCACTATGGAAGTGAAGAATTAAAAGCGGCTTATTTGCCACATGTTCTTTCTACTGGAGAGGTAGAGTTATACGAAGGAGCTACTTTTCTAACAGAGCGCCAAGGCGGATCTGATGTAGGTGCGAATGAAACGACCGCTGTTCAGGATGGTGATCACTACAAGCTTTATGGTGAAAAATATTTTGCTAGTAATGCAGGCATGTGTGGTGTCGCGATGGTGTTGGCTCGTACAGAAGATGCTCCAGAAGGGACGAAAGGACTTAGTCTATTTCTAGTGCCTTGGCGGAATGAAGATGATAGCCTGAATGGCATTCAGATTCGTAGATTAAAAGATAAACTTGGCGTGCGTGCTGTCCCATCTGCTGAAGTGGTTTTTGACGGGGCAGAAGCGTATATGGTTGGGGAACCGCAAAAAGGGATTCATTATATGATGGAAGCGCTGAACTTATCGAGAGTATGTAATGCAGTTGCTTCTATCGGAATCATGCAACGTGCTTATCTAGAAGCTCGGGATTATGCTTATGAGCGTTCTGCATTTCGCAATCAGCTAAAAGATTTTCCAATGATTCAAGATACTTTAGCCACACTTAAAGCCAAGCAAGAAGTAGACACAAGCAGTGTATTTCAATTGATTTCTTTATTTGATTATGTCATGAATGAACCAGAGAACACATCTGAAAAAGATCAGGCCCTCAATCGGTTGTTAATTGCATTATTGAAAAAAGAAACAGCAGAGCAGGCGATTCACTTTTCTCATGAGTCCATCGAGATGCATGGAGGAAATGGTTATATAGAAGACTTTGTGACGCCTCGCTTGTTACGCGATGCTCAGGTGTTAACCGTGTGGGAAGGCACAGCGAATATATTGGGACTTGAAGTCTTACGTCTGATGAAGAAGTACCACATCGATAAAATGTTTATTGATGAAATAAAAGGTAGGATTGATCAACTACCAGTTTCCCTTTCAGAAGAATATGGCCTGATTTATGGCGAACTCGATGCATTAAAAAAACAAGCCGCCCGCATAGCTGTTATGGAGGACGAAGAACAAACCTACTATGCGAAATTCATAGCTGAAAAAATGACCAAAATATTCGAAAGTGTTGTGGCATTGGAAGATGCTGTGATTGGTGGCGAACGAAAACTTGCCATTGCCAAAGTATTCATGCAACACACATGGAAAAAAGACCAACCAGATTGGGATCAACAATCTCTTGCATATTACGATATGATCGTGGAGCAGAAAACAACAAGCAATGTGTAAAATGCAATAATCTAAAGCAAAAGGTACGATTCCTGTCGAGGGGATCGTACCTTTTGCTATGTTAAGAAATCTTTCTTCAACAAAAGAGGCATAATCTTGAAGACTTGAAATTGAGATAAATTTGGTGATCGCACAGAAAGAGCGATGTACCCGTGGATTTAGTTAGAATAAAGGTGGCCGTGGAACAACTCGCGTCCTGCCGGCGAGCTGGTAAGCCTCCTCGAGCCCAAAAACCGGGGCTCTGTGGGGTCTTGCCTACCTCTTTCTCCGGCGGGAGTCTCCTTGTTCCACGGCCACCTTTGCTAGTATTGGGAGTAACGGAAACATTGCGAAGTTAGAGGGGTTGAGGTATTTGAATATCTTCTGACGGTCTACACCCTAGTAAGTTAACAATTGGTTGATAACAAAAAATTCTGTGGCAAAGAAAGCTAATGGACATTTAGTTCGCTGTTTGTAAAAAATAAAGTTTTATTTGTCCGTAAGCTCTACCCAAAGAGGGTTTTCACAAAAAATAAGGGCTTATATGTCCTTTCGGGAGACATACAACATTTGGCTGCGGGTCCGATAGCCATTACCCGGCTGGGGGTGAAGGGGGACTACGAGACTCCCACGGGAGAAAGAGGTTGGTGAGACCCCCGGAGGGAGCAAAGCGACTGAGAAGGCTCACCAGCTCGCCTGCAGGAAAGCGAGTTGTTTCACCGTAACCCCCCTTCCACTTTTCAAGTATCGGACCCATCACCTTTTGAATATATCTCGAATCCAGGTCTTCAAGATAATGGGGCGATTATGGCATAGTAAATACGAAATACATCTCAGACAAGGGGAAGTTCCTCTTTATTGTTTTTATGTTCATACATCCATTGGTCAGCTTCCATATACATGTTTTCCATCTCAGCTCTTGAATTGGAACGATAGGCATATCCCAATGACAAATAGATAGGGAACTTGGTTGTTTCGTTGAAGTGTTTCAGTTGGTCAATGAGCTTATTGACTAATAGCTTAACTTCAGCTTCTGATGTATTCGTGAGAAGCAAGGCAAATTCATCTCCCCCTACTCTACAGACAGTGATGTCAGATTGGGATAGGGAGGACAGAAGCGTAGCTGTATTTTGAATTAATTCATCCCCTTGTTTGTGTCCAAATGTATCATTGATTTTTTTAAGATTATCCAAATCACATAAAACCATTGCTACGGAGTCATCCGTTTGATCGTATTTCTTCATATAATTTTCAAAAAAATCACGATTGTAGATGCCTGTGAGGCGGTCGTGTGATATTTGGTATTCTAATCGTTCCATTAGCTCTACTTTATCACTAATATTCCGGATAACCCCTTGCAGGGCAACGAGTTTTTCATTTCTATAAATTGGCGTAGCGTGTTCTTCAAACCAAATATAGTTGCCATTATTATGCTTCCAGCGTTGAATAATGGGCTGGTTAAAATCAATCTGGCCATTAATTTTTCGTTCTAGGGTGTTATAATCCTCTGGGTGAATGCGATCGAATATGGCGAAAGGGTTCTCGAATGTTTCTTCAAGTACTTGTTCTCCAAGTGCAGTGTCTATCGAAGGACTAAGGTATCGATACCTTGGGATTGGTTCAATCTCAACATAATAGATAATATCCTTCGCATGTTCTAGTAGAGGATAAATGCGATACTCATCATCCTGTTGAACCCTATCATTTCTTCTATTTTTTATAAGCTGGACAGTTTTTAGCGTTAAAACTCCTAACACAACTCCAATGCTTATCCAAACTACCTTCACCCATCTCACCTTCTATAAAAAGTTATTCTATGTGTCATGATTCCATAAGAAAAAGGCAAACCGAAAAAAGGCCTGCCCTGCTTCCTTCTTATTCGGCAGCTCGACCACCATTGGTAGGTACCTTTAGGCTCGTAGCTTTGCGTCCTTATTTTTCAATAAGTTTGCCTTTATCAAATTATTGTCTTATACCATTATATAAGTACTAGTTCAAAAATACCAAGTCATTCGACAAAAATAGTGGATATTTTATCATGTTTTTATCTCATTATTATCCATTTAAAGTGTATCTCTTAAAAATGGATTGCGTTTTTCTGAAGCGATATAGGGAAACATATAAAAAGGAAAAACAGTGGAAACATGTTAGAGTTTACCTAAGAGAATCATGCGTTGACGGATTATCTTTACTTTGGTAGCATATTAGCAAGTTAAAGGATTGAGAATTGTTTATACTATTTATCCTAATCAAGAGAGGTGCAAATGACTGTGGCAAATCGTCTTATGTTTGAAAAACCCTTAGGAATGAGGGATACGTTGCCCTTTTTCTATAATCAAAAACGAAAAGCAAGGCAAGCATTATCGCAAACCATTGAGTCATGGGGGTATCAGTTCCTTGATACACCGATGCTTGAATATTTAGATACAGTTGGAGAAGCTAGTGCGATTGATGAAACCCAGCTCTTTAAGCTATTGGACCAACAAGGGCACACCTTGGTTCTGCGTCCAGATTTGACTGCTCCTATTGCACGAGTGGCTGCTTCTCAGCTTAAGGAACAAGGCTATCCCGTGCGTTTGAGCTATGATGGACCTGTGTTTCGTGCCCAGCAAATCGAAGGAGGCAAACCAGCACAGTTTGAACAAGTAGGCGTGGAATACATAGGGGAAAACTCGATCTATGCAGATGCAGAGGTTATTGCGCTACAGGTAGAATCTCTTAAAGCATCTGGTTTAGAACAGTTTCAACTCACAGTAGGTCATATTGGTTATGTGAAAGGTTTATTAACAGAGATTTTCGGTGAGGACCACGATACAGCTGAAATGTTCTTACGTTATCTTTTTCGTAAAAACTATGTTGGGTTCCGAAAAGCCCTTCAAGAAGTTGAGCTTTCAGATCGTGATAAAAAACGTCTTACCCAGCTTTTATCTTTACGTGGGGAAGAAGATGTACTTTCGCAGGCTGAAGATATTACGACAAATGGGGCTTGTCATCAAGCGATTGGCGAATTAAAGCAACTACGCGATTTATTAGAAATATATGGCGTGAGTCACTATGTTTCCTTTGATTTGAATCTTATTAGCCACATGAATTACTATACAGGTATTTTATTCGAAGGCTATGCACCTCATTTAGGTTCTTTATTGTGTAATGGCGGTCGTTACGATCAATTATTGCCTTCCTTCCAATCGAATGCTTCTGCAACAGGCTTCGCTATTAGACTAGATCGCTTAGTGGAAGCACTATCTCAGGAGGAAGACACGGATGAGCACGTATTAGTGCTTTATAATCGCGATACGTTTCAACAAGGATTACAAAAAGCACAATCCGCAAGAGCGAAGGGGCAACATGTGGTCCTACAGCATAAGGAACAACTAGAAGAGAGCTCGCAAATGGAAGCACGTTATACGTGGGTGTACGATGTAACCACAGGAGGTGGCGAATAATGAGCGATTGGCTAACGATTGCGATGCCAAAAGGACGCATCTTTGAAGAGGCCGCTGAATTGTTAAAAAAGATTGGCTATGACTTTACAGATGTGGAAGAATCAAGAAAACTTATTTTAGAGTTCCCTGAATACAAAGTACGACTGATGCTGGCGAAGCCTATGGACGTCGTGACGTATGTTGAATACGGTGCAGCCGATTGCGGTATTGCCGGGAAAGACGTTTTATTAGAACAAGATCGTGATGTGTATGAAGTCTTAGACTTACAAATTAGTCCTTGTTATTTAGCCGTAGCCGGGGTACCAGATAAACCATTAAGTAAGATTGCACCTAAAATTGGGACAAAATATCCTCGAGTGGCTTCAGAATATTTCCGAGAGCAAGGAGAGCAAATTGAAATCATTCCTCTGAATGGATCGATTGAATTAGCTCCTTTAATTGGGTTAACGGACCGAATCGTTGATATTGTATCGTCTGGTCGTACTCTAAAAGAGAATGGTCTCGTAGAGTATGAGAAAATTGCTGATATCACCTCTCGTTTTATTGTAAACCCAGTTAGTTATCGCATTAAGAGTTCATCGCTTGACCCTATTATTGAAAAATTAAGTGAACAAATCGCTGGATAAGGAGGAATGGAAACATGGACATTCTTACACCGAACGACTTGGCGTCTATAA
This sequence comes from Pontibacillus yanchengensis, assembly GCF_009856295.1. NCBI lineage: Bacteria > Bacillati > Bacillota > Bacilli > Caryophanales > Bacillaceae > Pontibacillus > Pontibacillus yanchengensis. The sequence continues at coordinate 445,211 of NZ_WMEU01000003.1, forward strand.
AGCGAAGTGTAGATGGAGGCACAGAAAAGCAACGGGAAACCGTCAAAGAAATTCTTGCTGATGTTCAATCAAAACAGGATGAAGCGCTCTACCATTATACGAACAAGTTGGATGGTGCCTCGTTATCAGAGCTTCGGGTGACAGAGGAGGAGTTCCAGCAAGCGCGTGAAACGATGGATGCTAAAGATATTGATATCCTCAAAGAAGCAGCTGAGAATATTCGATCTTTTCATGAAAAACAAGTTCGTCAATCTTGGTTTGACACGAACGAAGATGGGACGGTCTTAGGTCAAAAAGTTACGCCACTAGATGCGGTAGGTGTCTATGTACCAGGCGGAACAGCTGCTTACCCTTCTTCTGTATTTATGAACGTACTTCCAGCGGTAGTTGCTGGTGTGGATCGTATTGTAATGGTATCCCCGCCTTCAGAAGAAGGGATCTTACCTGCAGGTGTCCTTGTAGCGGCTGAAATTGCCGGAGTGAAGGAAGTGTATAAGGTTGGTGGTGCCCAAGCAGTAGCGGCACTTGCATATGGAACGGAATCCATCCAACCAGTCGATAAAATCGTCGGCCCAGGAAATATTTATGTAGCTTTAGCCAAGCGAGAAGTGTTCGGTGATGTAGATATTGATATGATTGCAGGTCCAAGTGAGATTGTTGTGTTTGCAGACGACACCGCAAAGCCCGATGAAGTTGCAGCGGATCTTTTATCACAAGCAGAGCATGACGAACGTTCCTCCAGTGTACTTGTGACTACCTCTGAAACCCTAGCGAAAGCTGTGGCTGAAGAAGTAGACAAGCAACTGGAACAACTTCCACGAAAAGATATTGCTCAAGCTAGTATCCGTGATTTCGGGGCAATTGTGTTGTGTAACAGCAAAGCAGGAGCCATTGATGTCGTTAATTCGATAGCACCAGAACACTTAGAAATTATGATGGAAGAACCTTTAGGGGTGCTAGGAAGCATCAAGCATGCAGGCGCAATTTTTCTAGGACGTTATAGCTCAGAGCCAGTTGGAGACTATTTCGCAGGACCGAATCATGTGCTTCCTACGAGCGGTACGGCACGCTTCTCCAGTCCACTAAATGTTGATGATTTTGTGAAAAAATCAAGCGTTATTTATTATAGTAAGCAGGCATATGAGCAGAACGCAGATAAAATTGCACGATTTGCACGATTAGAAGGATTAGAAGCCCATGCTAAAGCAATCGAGAAGCGAAAGGACGATGAGTCATGAATGAAAAACGGAGCAGCCACCTAGAACGAAAGACAGGCGAGACCCAGATTTCCCTTCAACTCGACTTAGATGGGAATGGAAGTGGGGGGGTACAAACACAAGTCCCTTTCATGACACATATGCTTGAGCTTTTCAAAAAGCATGGCTTTTTTAACCTAACGATAAATGGTGAAGGTGATGTTCATGTGGATGACCATCATCTTACAGAGGATATCGGTATTGTCCTTGGGCAGGCGTTACGACAAGCGGTTGGCGATAAACAAGGTATCAGACGCTATGGATCCTTTACGATGCCGATGGACGAAACCCTTGTAACCGTTGCTGTAGACTTGAGTGATCGCCCTCATTTGGAGTGGAAAGCGGATCTGCCAGCTGAAAAGGTAGGCACGTTTGATACGGAAAATGTGCATGAATTTTTCTGGAAGCTTGCTTTAGAAGCCCGCATGAATTTACATATTGTCGTTCATCATGGCTCCAATACGCATCACATCATCGAGGCGATGTTTAAAGCAACGGCCAGAGCATTAGATGAAGCGACGCAAATCGATCCACGTATAGAAGGGATCATGTCCACGAAGGGGAGTCTATAAATGATTGGCATTATTGATTACGGCATGGGCAATTTGTTCAGTGTCTCCAAAGCACTGGAACGGTTAGATGTGCCTTATACACTATCTGCTTCACCAGATGAACTAGAGCAATGTGAAGGGCTCATCCTTCCAGGCGTAGGTGCATTTCCAGATGCCATGAAAGCTCTTGAAGAAGCGGGTATGAAGGACTATGTACTTCGGAAAGTAGAGGAAGGGACACCACTTTTAGGCATTTGCCTTGGGATGCAATTGCTGTTTGAAGAAAGTGAAGAAAATACGTTTACAAAAGGTTTGAATCTTCTTCCTGGGCGAATTGTTCGATTTACAGGAAAGAATGAGGAAGGAATCCGCTTTAAGATTCCTCATATGGGTTGGAATCATTTAGACCAAAGACATCCAGAAGCGTCGTTGCTAAACGACATTGAAGATGGATATGTGTATTTTGTTCACTCCTATTATGTGGATACACCTGATCCTTCCGTCATATTAGCCAGTGCATCCTATGAAACGGACGTACCTGCTGTTGTAGGACGAGGAAATGTCTATGGAACTCAGTTTCACCCCGAAAAAAGTGGCTCAACAGGCATGACGATTTTGAAGAATTTTTGTGATCTACTAGCAATAAGTGGCGGAAAGGAGTAAGCAATGAGTACATTTACGATTTATCCAGCAATTGATATGAAAGAAGGAAAGTGCGTTCGCCTTCAGCAAGGCGATTTTAATAGAGAAACGGTTTATGGAGATTCCCCTTATGACGTAGCACGCGATTTTGTAGAGCATGGTGCCGAATGGATTCATATGGTTGATTTAGATGGAGCGCGTGATGGATCTCGAGCAAATGCAGCTCATATTTTGAACGTAGCCAAGGATTTACCTGTTAAGGTGCAAATGGGTGGTGGCATTCGTTCTAAAGAAGATGTTGCTTTCTATTTAGATAACAGCGTGGACCGTGTTATTATCGGAAGTCTTGCCATCACAAATCCAGAATTAACGAAAGAGCTTGTGGAGGAGTACGGACATCGTATTGCGATTGGCCTTGATGCACGAGATGGTTATGTTGCCACTGAAGGCTGGCTGACTAATTCCGATCAAAAAGCGACCGAAGTAGGGAAATATTTTGCTGACGTGGGTGTGGAAACGTTTATTTTCACCGATATATCAAAAGATGGCATGATGGGTGGTCCAAATACAAAAGCGATTGTTGAATTAGCTGAGGTAACGGGCAAAGAAGTGATCGCATCTGGAGGCGTATCGAATCTGAACGATCTTAAAGAACTGAAGCAATATGCTGATCGCAATGTAGCAGGAGCGATAGTTGGCAAGGCGATTTACACAAAAGAAATCACCTTGAAAGATGCGATTGCTGAGGTGAAAGCGTAATGCTAACGAAACGTATAATCCCTTGTTTGGACGTGAAGGATGGTCGTGTTGTGAAAGGCATTCAATTCGTCCAAATTCGCGATGCTGGTGATCCAGTGGAATTAGCGACCATTTATGATCAACAAGGTGCAGACGAGCTTGTGTTTCTGGATATTTCAGCTACACATGAAGGACGCAAAACGATGATCGAAGTGGTTAGGGAAGTGGCTGCAACATTAGCAATTCCGTTTACGGTTGGTGGCGGTATTGGCTCGCTTCAAGATATGCGGGCTATTCTTCGAGCTGGAGCGGATAAAGTATCCTTGAATTCAGCAGCCGTTCGAAACCCGGAACTCGTCACAGAAGGAGCGAATTTTTTCGGATCCCAGTGTATCGTCGTCGCGATTGATGCACGATATGATGAAGAGCTAGGATCATGGCGTGTTTATACTCATGGTGGCCGAAAAGGCACAGAATGGGAAGTACTCGAATGGGCGAAAAAAGTAGAAGCGTCTGGTGCTGGTGAATTGTTATTAACGAGCATGGACCAAGACGGAGAAAAAACAGGATTTGATCTGGAACTCTTAAAGGCTGTCCAAGAGGTTGTCCAAATTCCAGTCATTGCCTCAGGTGGAGCAGGAAATGCTGAACACTTTGTTGATGTGTTTCAGGATGCCAAAGCAGATGCAGCGTTAGCCGCGTCTATTTTTCACTATAAAGAAACGTCCGTTGAAAACGTAAAAGATATACTGAAACAGAATGGGGTGCATGTACGATGAATATCGAAGACATTCAATTTGACGAACAAGGGTTAGTGCCAGCTATTCTTCAAGATGCTCAGAGCAAGGAAGTATTAACACTTGCCTATATGAATCGAGAGGCCGTTGAAAAGTCGATGGAAACAGGAGAAACGGTTTTATATAGTCGGTCTCGCCAGGAACTGTGGCACAAAGGAGCGACATCAGGAAATACACAGGCCATCCATTCGATGAAATATGACTGTGACCAAGATGCTGTGCTCGTTCAAGTCATTCCAAATGGGCCAGCATGCCATAAAGGGGATTACAGCTGCTTTTCTACTACATTTTATGGAAAGCAAACCGAACCAGCTGATCATCGCTATCAAATTTTGGATGAGCTTCAGCGTGTACTCTCCGAGCGTAAAGCGACCTTGCCTGAAGGCTCCTACACATCCGAAATGTTCCAAAACGGAGTAGACCGGATTGCGAAAAAAGTTACGGAAGAAGCTGGGGAAGTAATCATTGCAGCTAAAAACGATGACCAGGAAGAACTTACATGGGAAACAGCTGATTTGTTATTCCATACGCTCATGCTATTAACAGATCGCGGATTACCATTCGATGATGTACTACGAGCTCTAGAGGAACGTCATCAGAAAAAGTAAAGCACCAGTTGGATAAAAACGGTATATAGTGTATAATGCCCTGTGGATATGATATACTGCTTGCAGAATGGATTGGTTCAAAGAGGAGGACCTACATGCATAACTCCACGAACACCACAGGGGAAGCCATGCACCCAAACGTAATCCCTTTCACTCCTGAAGGGGACTTTTACTTTTCCAAAGGCGTGCAAGCTTTTCAACGGAGAGAATTTGAAAAAGCGATTAAATGGATTAATCGCTCTATTGAACTGTCTCCAAAACAACCTTTATACCAATGTCAATTATCTGTTGTTCATACAGAAATAGGAAATTATCATTCAGCCAATCAAGTATTAATGGATGTATTAGCTGAATTTGGCCATGAATATGTAGATTGCTTTTATCTTATTGCAAACAATTACGCTCATCTTGGATTGTTCCATGATGCGATGAAATATGCGAAAGAGTATATGCAAAAAGCGCCAAATGGAGATTTTAAAGAGGAAGCGGAACAACTATTAACCCTTGTCGATATCGATGAGGAAGATGATGACGATGAAGATTGGGCCATGGAGGAAGAAGACGAACTGATGCGTTATCAGGAATCTGCGTTTTATCATCTAGAACGACAGGAATGGGAAGAAGCCCTTCCGATTTTGGATGATATGATTCGTTTTTTCCCGTCCTACTTTCCTGCTAAGCATGATTATGCGATGGCGCTCTTTTTTTATGGGAATCAAATAGATGCAATCGAGTTAGAAGAAAAATGGAAGCAGCAACATCCTTCTTCTATCCACACATTATGCAATTTATCTGTGTTTTATCATCTAGCTGGAAAACCAGAAGCTGCAAATGAACACATACAACAGCTACGAAATGTGTATCCTATTCATGAACAACAACAGTTGAAAGTAGCCGTAACGTTAGCGCAGGTAGGCTTCTACAAGGATGCGTATGAACGCTTCATTGTGTTGCCGAAGAGTAAGTTGAGAGGGCACTTATCTTATTATAAATGGTTTAGTATTTCAGCTTATCAACGCGGAGAACCATCTAGAGCTTTGAGCCTGTGGGAAGAAGGATGCTTGCGTCATTCAAGCCTTTCACAGCAAGGCGGCCCTTGGGATCAATGATGATACCCTAGTGAGCATATTAATAGACTACATTCCACTACATTTTATACGATGAGTGTAGCCAATCAGACAAAGAAATGAAAAAGGGGTTGAGGGTAGTGACAGAAGATCGTATTTATGACGTAATCGTAGCAGGCGCAGGTCCAGCTGGGATGACAGCAGCCGTTTACACTTCTCGTGCCAACTTGGATACACTAATGTTAGAGCGTGGTATTCCAGGGGGACAAATGGCAAACACAGAGGACGTGGAAAACTATCCAGGATATGAACACATTCTTGGACCGGACCTTTCTAATAAAATGTTTAGTCACTCTAAGAAATTTGGTGCGGAATACGCATATGGTGACATTAAAGAAATCATCGACGGGAAAGAATATAAAACCGTTCGTGCAGGTAATAAAGAATTTAAAGCACGTTCCGTTATTATCGGGACAGGTGCTCAATATAAAGAATTAGGCGTACCTGGTGAAAAAGAACTAGGCGGTCGCGGTGTATCCTATTGCGCTGTTTGTGACGGAGCTTTCTTTAAGAACAAAGAGCTTGTCGTAATCGGTGGTGGCGACTCAGCAGTAGAAGAAGGTGTTTACCTTACACGTTTCGCTGAAAAAGTAACCATTGTACACCGTCGTGATGAACTTCGTGCTCAACAAATTCTCCAGCAACGTGCGTTTGATAACGAAAAGATTGATTTCATCTGGAGTACAGAAGCAACGAAAATAAATGAAAAAGACGGTAAAGTCGGTAGTGTAACGCTTCATGATAACAAAACAGGTGAAGAGTACGACAAGCCAATCGATGGCGTGTTCATTTATATTGGTTTGATTCCGTTAAGCACACCATTTGTATCATTAGGCGTCACAAACGAAAACGGCTATATTGAGACAAATGAAAAAATGGAAACAAAAGTACCTGGTATCTTTGCAGCAGGTGACATCCGAGAAAAAGAACTACGACAAATCGTGACGGCAACAGGAGATGGAAGTATCGCTGCACAATCTGCTCAAAATTATATTGAAAATTTATTAGAAGAGCTTGGCGAAGACTAAATCCTGTCATCATGCCTATTTTAGAATAATGTAAATGAGATTTCATAAACTCGTAATTACATTTTAATTCTGCTGTAACACGCATGAAACAATTATGGGGTATAATATAATTAACTAATTGACCCCCTTTTAATATAGTTGGCACAGGCTACTTCGTTAGCCTGTGCATTTTTTTTGTGCTCTAGGAAGTATTGGGAGCATAGGCGAATCTTTGCATGTGCGTCAAATTACATGCCGATCGGTGTGGTGTTGGCTGGCGCAGATAAAGGTAGTTCGCCGATAAATCTTCAAACTCGCGAATAAATAGGAAAAAGCGCTGATATATTGATAGAAGTCGCCGGAAAAAACAAATTCTCGCAGATTTAAGCTGCAAAAGCGCGGATAAATACATATAGGCTCCAACCTAATGATAACAAAACAGTTAAACTCCCCACTTCCATCAACTCGGAACATTATTCTTGGTCTTTTGATTATTGTGGGAAAAGGAGAGGTCATAGTATAATGGTTAGAGATACCTCTCACATGTAAATGAGGTGAGTAAATGCAACGGGTTACAAATTGTATCGTAAAAGATCCAACTACAAATCAAGTACTAATGTTAAAAAAGCCACGGAGAGGGTGGTATGTTGCTCCAGGTGGAAAAATGGAGCCTGGTGAACATATTAGAGAATCAGTTATTCGAGAATATAAAGAAGAAACAGGTCTCACCTTACAGCAACCGAGGTTGAATGGTGTGTTTTCGTTTGTCATAAAAGATGGTAATCATACCGTTCAGGAGTGGATGATGTTTACGTTTTATTGTGAGAACGTTACAGGTGATTTATTAAGTACAAGTCCAGAAGGGGAGCTCGAATGGGTCGATCTTGCGGAAGTCTTGCAAAAGCCAATGGCTGAAGGAGATCGTCGTTATTATAAGCATATTTTATCTTCTAATGAAGTCCTTTATGGCACTTTCACCTATACTACGGATTTCACATTATTGGATGTAACGCTTGATCCAGCTAGCCCATAATGAAGGAGCGATGGAATATGGTTGATCAATCACAGGAAACCCAGCTCGTGATTATTACAGGAATGTCCGGTGCAGGAAAAACAGTTGCAGTTCAGAGTTTTGAGGATTTAGGTTTCTTTTGTGTAGATAACCTCCCTCCTGCGTTGCTCCCTAAGTTTTTAGAATTAATGAAAGATACCAAGAATAATATACAGAAAGTTGCTCTCGTCATGGATTTACGTGGGAGAGAATTTTTTGACACGCTATTTGAGTCCCTAGATCGACTAGGGAAGGAAGAATGGCTTACTGAGCATATTTTATTTTTAGATGCTGAAAATCAGGCCTTAGTATCTCGATATAAAGAGACGCGACGCTATCATCCATTAGCTCCCGAAGGAACTCCACTAGAGGGCATTGAGCAAGAACGAATGATGTTGGATGAACTAAGAGGTCGTGCTCAGGAAATCATTGACACGACAGATCTGAAGCCACGGGAACTAAGAGAACGTATCTTAGCGTCTTACTCAGAAAAAAAGCAACAAGTCTTTTCCGTACAAGTCGTTTCATTTGGATTTAAGTATGGCTTACCGATTGATTCGGATCTTGTATTTGATGTGCGCTTTTTACCTAACCCTCACTATGTCGAACATATGCGTGCGTTAACAGGATTAACAACGGAGGTATCTTCGTACGTATTTAAGTGGACAGAGACGCAGAAATTCATGGAAAAATTGCTCGATTTACTTGGTTATATGTTGCCGCAATACAAACGTGAAGGAAAAAGCCAAATTGTTATTGCGATTGGTTGTACTGGTGGTCAGCACCGTTCTGTAGCCATTGCCGAGCATATAGCGCAGTATTTTTCTACAGATTACGTAACACATGTTACGCATCGTGATGTCGAGAAAAGAAAGGGAAAATAGATTATGACCAATCAATCGTTACCAAGTGTGGTTGTTCTCGGGGGCGGAACAGGCATGCCTGTTTTGTTAAGAGGCTTAAAGTCCTTTCCAATTGACCTGACAGCCATCGTAACGGTAGCAGACGATGGGGGGAGCTCTGGACGATTACGTGATGAGCTATCCATACCAGCTCCTGGAGACATCCGTAATGTAATCGCTGCCCTTTCAGATGCGGAACCAATGCTGTTGGATTTATTCCAACATCGATTCGCGAATGGAAATGGGTTATCCGGGCATTCAATGGGAAATTTATTATTAGCTGCCATGACCTCTATTACAGATGATTTTTTTCATGGAATCAAAGAGATTTCGCGTGTTTTAAATGTAAAAGGAAATATACTACCTATTGCGAATCAAAATATGTATCTTCATGCTGTAATGGAGGATGGAAGTATTGTGTCTGGAGAATCAAAAATTCCAGCCGCTGAGAAAAGAATTAAACGTGTATTCCTAAGTCCAGAACCAGTTCAGCCGTTACCTGAGGCTGTTCAAGCAGTAAAGGATGCTGACTTAGTTGTTATTGCACCTGGTAGCCTTTATACGAGTACATTGCCAAACATGATTGTGTCGCAAATAGGGGATGCTCTACGTGAAACACATGGAAAAGTTGTTTACGTGTGTAATGTCATGACCCAGTTTGGAGAAACGACAGGATACACCGCAGCAGATCACGTGCAAGCGATACATGAACATATTGGTAAAGGCTGTTTAGATGCGATTCTTGTTCATAACAAGCCAATCGCGACGGACGTTCAGAAACTATATGCTGCAGAAAACTCTAAACCTGTTGTATATGATCATGAACGGATTAAAAAACTAGGTGTGGATATTATCGAAGGAGATATTATCGATCCAAACCAAATGGCATTGCGCCATGATACATCAAAGGTCGCAAAGCTACTTGTGTCATTAATACAGAATAAGAAGCTTTAACCTTTTTGTTTGGAATAAGGGGGTGAAAGGATTGTCATTTGCATCTGAGACGAAGAAAGAGTTAACATCAATTGAAATTGACCCTTGTTGTATTGAAGCAGAATTAGCTGCTCTCATACGAATGAACGGATCGGTCTCTTTTTCTAACCGTAAATATGTGCTTGATGTTCAAACAGAAAATGCAGCTATTGCGAGAAGGATATATACGTTAGTGAAGAAATTATATGGTTTTCCTGTGGAATTATTGGTACGAAAAAAGATGCGTCTGAAAAAGAATAATGTCTACATTGTTCGAATGAAGGAAAATGTGCGACAGTTATTGATGGATTTGGAAATTTTAGAGGAACCGTTCACGATTATACGAACCATCTCGAAAAAGTATATGGAGAAAACATGTTGTAAAAGAGCATATTTACGTGGAGCCTTTTTAGCAGGTGGATCCGTGAATAACCCAGAAACCTCCTCTTACCATTTGGAGATTTTTACGTTTTACGAGAATCATAATAATTCTTTATGTGATCTTATGAATCAGTTCGATTTACATGCTAGAGCCATTGAACGTCGAAATGGGTTCATCTGTTATTTAAAGGAAGCAGAGAAAATAACAGAATTTCTAAATATAATTGGAGCTCATCAGGCATTATTGAAGTTTGAGGATGTACGCATTATGCGTGACATGCGAAACTCTGTTAACCGTTTAGTGAACTGTGAAACAGCCAATCTTAATAAGACGATTGGAGCGGCGTTCCGTCAGGTGGAAAATATCAAGTTCATTCAAGAATCGGTAGGACTTGAGGTGTTACCTGACAAATTACGTGAGCTAGCAATCCTTCGAGTTGAGCATCAAGATGTGACATTGAAGGAACTTGGTGAATTAATGACGTCCAAGATTAGTAAGTCTGGTGTGAACCATCGTCTGAAGAAAATTGATGAATATGCGGACAAGGTTCGTAGAGGAGAACTTAGTGTAAAAGGTTCGTAATCCATTCCTTTTTAAGCTTGTTCGTGATATAATGAGTTTAATTAAAACGCTTCTATTCAAGAAGCGTTTTTTCTTACAACGTGTGCAAGCGCTTTCGATGATAGGCATATATAAAAGATAAATAAGGTGATGGAGAGGAGAATGGAATTTGTTAGAGCGGTCAGTTACCGTTGAGTTGAAAACAGGATTGCAAGCAAGACCAGCGGCACTATTTGTACAAGAAGCAAATCGATTTAATTCAGATATCTTTCTTGAAAAGGAAGGAAAACGAGTAAACGCGAAAAGTATTATGGGACTAATGAGTCTCGCTGTAGGATCAGGGGAAGAAATTCGTCTCCAGGCGGAAGGTAAAGATGAAGCCGAAGCGTTAGACAAACTTATATCATTCGTACAGGAAGACTAAGTATTTTACTTATTTCTCTAATGTGAAAATATGAACATAAGCAACTTCTCCTAAACTAGTGTGTCGATGTGGAATCGATTCACTGGTTTTTTTGTTTTTAGATAGTTCATATAAAGTAAAACCTACTGGCCAATCTAAAATGTACTTTACCTTTACGCGGTGGAAAGGTGTATGGTTTGTATAGTAGATACAAGAGAGGAGCGTTGCTATGTCTTCTATAGCTTTAGCTTTATATAACGAGCGATATTACAAGCAGTTGGAAAATTACAACTTGCCTGAAGAGATGGTTCATTTTACAGATTCACCTCTTCCGGCCATACATAAGAGTAAACAAGATCAGGAACGGTTTCCGGTTGTTATTGTGTATGATGAGGTTCCGGTGGGTTTTTTTGTCCTACATGGATGGAACGGTGTGCAAACATATAGTGATAATAAACAAGCCCTGTTAGTAAGAGGCTTTTCGATTGATTCTGGATATCAAGGCAATGGTATTGCGACTAAGTCAATGCAGCTCCTTCCGTGTTTTGTGAAAGAGTATTTCCCTGGAAAGGATGAGATCCTTTTGGCCGTTAATCATAAGAATAGGCAGGCACAGCATGTATATATGAAAAGTGGATTTATAGATAAAGGAAAAAGAATAATGGGGCCAAAAGGTGAGTTGCATCTATATCATTTGGACATTACGCTGTAGAAATGAAATGTGAGATTTCAGTCTTTAGGAGGAGGAATATTTTACCTGGAGGTAGTATTATATTCTATAAGAAGAACAATAAAAGGTAAGAGGGAAAGAAGAATACAATTACGATCTCCCCAAGACAGTAATTCATGATATCTTTCTCCTGCTTTTTATATAATAAAGGTGCTTGCTCTTGGAAAAGAGTAGGTATCTTTTTTTACACTTTCAGAAAGGCTACATCCTTAAAGGGTGAAAGTGTAAACTCAAATTAGTCTTAGTGAAGTGGTGAACATGTTAGCCTAGTTGTATATAGCTTTTGTTAGGATGTTTATTTGTAAAGTAGGATAATTAAAAGAGTACTAAATGAATAATGGGTATAAAGAGCAATTTCCACTTAATATTAAAAAAGGGCAGCCATGTTATTATTGATGTGGCTTCTCTTGGCAATTTGGACACTTTTGGTAATGAAAGAGTTTGATTATATTTGAGCAAAGAGGGAATAGAACAGAATGAGTACTGATAGGAGTTGATGTTGTTGGGTTTATTTACGAGAGTAGATACCATCGTAGTAGGAGTTACAGATTTGGAAGAAGCTACAGCATGGTATAAAGATGTACTAGAATTTGAAGTACTCTATCAGACGAAAGAGTATGTAGTCTTACAAGTAGGAGAAGGACAGACGCCTATAACGATTGAGGAAATCGATTTGGCTGAAGTGGCTACCACCTCCACTTATCCAATTTTATTTGCTAATGAAATTGATGCTGTACATAAAACATTACAACAGCGTGACGTTGGTGTGACACCTATAGAAAATGATGGCACGAATATATTTTTTAGCTTCCGAGATCCTGATGGGAATAAGATTGAGGTCTGTTACTTTGAATCATGATATAGAAGGGTGGAGGTTTTGGAGGTACCCGAAAATCGGTATCCTTATAGTATTTTCTAAATTTTATTATAAAAATCCAAATACTTTTTTATTTCATAGTTTTTAACCGGACAAAATATGGAATAAGTATAGGAGTGAGTGTGATAGAGGAGGTTTTTTCATTTGAAACAAGCAATGATAATCGTCAATCCTTCCTCTGGGAAAGAGGATGCGGTTGATTATGTTGAAGATATTCGATCCATATTAACGAATAAAGGCTACGAGGTTCAGGTATCACAAACGGAAAAAGAGCTCGACGCAACGAAGTATTGCCAGGATGCTTGTGAAAAAGAATTTGATTTGGTCGTTTCTCTTGGTGGCGATGGTACATTGAATGAAACAGTAAATGGAATGGTTGATCAACAACATCGTCCTAAGCTAGGCATTATTCCACTTGGTACCGTAAATGATTTCGCTCGTGCCATCAATGTTCCACTTGATCCAAAAAAAGCGATTGAAATCTTACAATCTGACAATACGAGAAGTGTAGATATAGGGCGTTTCAATGATCGCTACTTTGTAAATATTATTGCGATTGGTTCAGTCGCTGAGGCTATATATGAAGTGACACCGGAAGAAAAAACAAAGTTTGGTCCGCTGGCATATATGCTAGAAGGTTTTAAGACGCTAACCCATCAAAAGGAATACCCACTAAAAATTGAGCACGGTGATCAAACATGGGAGGGAGAATCGTTTCTTTTTCTAGCTGCCTTAACAAACTCTACAGCTGGATTTGAAAAACTTACTCCTGAAGCGGAAGTGAATGATGGTGTCCTTCATTGCTATATTATTAAAAAAGTGAATATGGTTCGGCTATCATCAATTGTTACCTCGATTCTACGAGGGCACCTTAAGGATGACGACGATGTTGACTATTTCACAGCCCAAAACCTCCACGTGAGTTCAGAGGAAAAACTAGTGACGAATGTAGATGGGGAAGAAGGAGATTCCTTACCTGTATCTATTGATGTTAGACCTGCGCATATTGAAGTGATTGTGGAATAACAACTAGTTAGGAATTTAGATATGTGTGGGAAACATTAGTAGGGAGAAGCACTTGGTTGATCGGATATGTGCGTGAGTTTGTGATGAAGGCCTACAGGAGGTAGGTAAGTACGATGTTGCTATATGATGAAGCGGTTTTAATCGAACCTCCTTCAACCCAGAACTCCCCCTTATTACGTAGGAGATAAAGGAAACGCGGTGAGCGTTAGCGATTGACGTTGACTTATCTTATCGCTGGGCGCTAGAGCTAGACATGTAAGCGCCTGAAACTTATACTTTCTTTACTTTGAATAAAAAAGCTTGCAGCGACTAATGAACGCTGCAAGCTTTTTTTAACTTTTATTAATCTGTTTTCTTCTCCATTACGCTGTCGATTAAACCGTATTCTTTCGCTTCATGAGCTGACATGAAATTGTCGCGGTCTGTGTCGCGTGCGATAACTTCATAATCCTGACCTGTACGCTCAGAAAGGATTTGATTTAGTTTTTCGCGCATTTTGATAATGCGGTTAGCGTGAATTTGGATGTCTGCAGCTTGACCTTGCGTACCACCTAGTGGTTGGTGAATCATTACTTCACTGTTTGGAAGTGCGAAACGCTTGCCAGGTTCACCTGCTGCAAGAAGGAAAGCACCCATTGATGCAGCCATTCCTGTGCAGATAGTAGATACATTTGGTTTGATAAACTGCATTGTATCGTAGATGGCCATTCCTGCTGTGATGGAGCCACCTGGAGAGTTGATGTATAGAGAAATATCTTTGTCCGGATCCTCTGCGGATAGGAATAACATTTGCGCAACGATAGAGTTTGCTACGTTGTCATCAATGCCACTGCCCAACATAATAATTCTGTCTTTTAACAGACGGGAGTAAATGTCATATGCACGTTCTCCACGGTTTGTTTGTTCAATAACTGTAGGTATTAAATTCATGGAATTTTCCTCCTTTAAATAATTCTGATTTACAGAAAAGTAAGTAACTATGTTTATCATACATGTAAGGTCAGGGAAGGTCAAACAAAAGGTTTTACCTTCGTTCAATCCTAGAAAAAATATATAAATGTTGACTTGTGCATAACTTAATAAGTTTTAGCTGCGGCCAGCGACTAGCGAACTTCCTGCTCCTCCTTACGATAAGTCAACATCGAATCGCTTTCGGTCTTCGTGTTTCCTTTATCTCAAGCAAATCTTCTTTGTGGCAAAAAATCGCCATGACGAGGCTTTGCTTAAGCCTGTCGGGGTGAGGAAGTCACTTGCGCTTTCCTATACTATTCGTGATTTATGTATGCTTTCCCTTCCCTATGTCACATGAGTATGCAAAAATGTAGCACACTACACAATTTTTCCCCTATCTATGGAAGATAAACATAGGAAAGAGGGATTATTTTTTTTGTGAACTGATTTTTTGCAAGGTTTGGTGAAACTGTTGGGTGAGATCTTTCTCTCTTACATGCCATACTGTCCAACCATTCCGTTGTAAAAACTGCTTTTGCTTTTCCATACGGCGTTTTTTAGCAGGATATAGTAAATCTTGTGGTCTATAATACATAATTGCTACTTTCACGTCTAATAATGCAATATCTATAAGAACCTTTCCTACTTTCACCTGAGTGAAGGGGATGTAGCCTTTTAGTTGTAAAATGAAGTACATCTTACGTAAAGAAGTTGATTGTGTAGGGGGATGTTCTGAATAATATTGTAAAATAGGGATAGGATAACAAAAATATTTTATAATGCCGATAAAGAATATCATGAATAAAAATAAAGTCCATAACAGCATACCTGAGCTCATTGTATCACCTCACAAATAGCTTTTCCTAGAGAAGGCATAGGCATGCAAATATAAACTCATACGGAAATTCCCACTTGAATTACAGAAGCTGTAACCCTTATAATAATACTTGTCCTTTTCATGCGCCCGTAGCTCAGTTGGATAGAGCGTTAGATTCCGGTTCTAAAGGTCGGGGGTTCGAATCCCTCCGGGCGCATTATATAGTTGAATGAAAAACCTCTCTAATGCATTTAATGCTTAGGGAGGTTTTTTTTAGGAAACTATAGATATGTTGGCTTGTGTATAACTTAATATGTATAGGGGCCACGTCCAGCTCCCAGAGACTAGCAAACTTCCTGAATCTCCTTACAATAAGTTAACTTCGAACGCTTTCGCTATTTTCTTGAGTGTCTAACGTACTTCTATAAATGTTCGCTAGTGTTTAACCTTATATTCGCGCTAACCGGTCACCCTGAGCTTTTGTTCCTTGTTCCATGGGCTCTTTGATAAATACAATACATGAAAAAAAGTGTGATACCATATAAAAAATACTCTCATAGTTTGGAGTGTGAAAGGTGATGAGTCATAGTAATAAAAGGATCTCCAAAGCCTTATTCTACATCGGTATTGCTGGAATTAGTATTGGTTGTTTGTGTTTTTTCAAGCACCAGGAAGTATCTTTTTAATCTGTACAATGATTGGATTGTTTATAGGAGGGATGTTTGTTGGAGTTTCAGAGGTTATTGCATTACTCGCTAAATCAAAATCAGATTCTCCAAAAGCAAACGGAGTATTTTCATTATAAAATTAGAAATAGTGAAAATGACTCTGCTTCAGGATAACTTGTCTCTACACCTGAGAAACCTTCAAATCGAGATTGAATCCACACATATCAAAGTATATAATTCTCGGAGTGATCAAATCTTAATCGTGAGTAAGCATAAGCGGAATGATGGGGAGATTGTGCACTCTCTTCAGCCATATTTAACAAAGCCAATAACAAAAAAGTTTGATATAATAGTTGTAAACGTTTTCTTATGATTAGGGGCGAAAATTGGTGAAACCACAGTTATCACAAGAGCAAAAGCTTACTTGGAAAATGACACAAAAGTTAAGTCAGGCTATCGAAATTCTTCAATATAATGGGGTAGAGTTAGAGGAATATTTAGAAAAACAGGTGGAGGAGAATCCTCTTTTAGAATGGAAGAAAGGGGAACTTCCTTCTTCAGGTAGTGCCTATCCTGTTTCAGGAGTGCCGGAGAAAGAGCAAGATTTGTATGCGTATATAAAGGATCAGCTTTTAGACATTCCTATGGAGGAACATATTAAACGCGCAGTTGTATATGGGATAGATAGTTTGAATGAACATGGGTATTTTGATGTTGATGTTCAAGAATGGGGAAAAGAGATACAGGCCAATCAAGAAACGATTGAGCAAGCGATACAAATCATCCAGTCGTTAGAGCCGGCAGGTATTGGTGCTTGGTCGCTACAAGAAAGTATTTCGCTTCAGTTACAACGACTCGGATGTGACGCTAATGTGATAGATTTGGTCCACAATAACTTACAACTTGTCGCAGAGCAAGATGTGGAGGCCATTGCTGAAATATATGGCTGTACAAAGGATGAAACTCAAGATGCAATGGAACTGATCCAAGGTTGCCACCCAAGGCCAGGTCTTCAAGTTGCTCCTGTCGAGCAGGACTATATCGTCCCCGATGCATACATATATAAGAAGGAAGGTACATGGGAAGTAGAACTTTCTATCTACAACCAGCCTACCATTGTAATCGATGAATCACTTGTCCACCTATCTGAAAAGAATCAAGAAGCTCAAGCGTTTATCCATGAAAAATATAAACATGCCGAGTGGCTTCAAATGGCAATTGAACAACGTAAAAAGAATGTATTGTCCATCATCGAGGAGATAGTGAATAAGCAAGAATCATTCTTTGAATCAGGACCTATGCAAGTACATGCGCTTCGTTTGCGTGAGATTGCAGATGAGGTTAACTTACATGTGTCTACGGTTAGTCGCGCCATTCGGAATAAGTATATTCAAACCCCGCACGGGATTTATCCAATTAAATTTTTCTTTCAGCAAGGTGTTAAAATGCGAACAGGGCAAGAAGCTTCTTCTTATGCGATCAAACAGTTAATCAAAGAATCGATACAGCTTGAAGATGCAAGGAAGCCTCACTCCGATCAAGCACTAAGTGTGAGGCTTAAGGACGAATTCGGTATTTACCTGTCTAGAAGAACAGTGGCAAAATACCGAAAAGAATTATGTATTCCATCCTCTACAGAACGAAAAAAGAAAGGATGAAGGAACAGATGGGGCAGGAGATTATTTTATATGGAAAAAAAGATTGTCACTTATGTGATGATGCAAAAGGATTATTGAGGGGACTTCAGGAGGAATTTGATTTTACCGTTAAAGAATTAGATATCTATGCAGATGAACGTTTATTAGAACGATATCAAATAATGATTCCTGTGGTAGAAATCGACGGAGAAGAAGTGGATTTTGGGCAAATTAGTGAACATTTAATTAGAAACCGTTTACATCGCAAAAATGCTTAACCTCTTAGTTGCAAGGGAAATGGGGTACTGTTACAATAAACTTGTAAGTAAGCTTGAACGTATTTTTTTGTTCCTTCTGGGACACAATACGTCATAGCGGGACAAAAAACCTCCCGCTGAGGCTTGCATACAGCAAAGGAGCTTTACCATGAGGGCATTAATAGACTTACAGAGTAAACTATTCCCTGATATATTGGAAGTTATGCAAAGAAGGTATGAAATTCTTCATTTCATCCAATTGATGGAACCGATTGGTAGAAGAAGTCTTGCTGACAATATGAAAATAGCAGAGCGTACTGTTCGTTCTGAAATTGATTTCATGCATGAGCAAGGTTTCATTGAGGTTACTACTAAGGGAATGCACTTAACAAATGAAGGCAAGCAAGTTATATTTCAACTCAGTGAGTTTATTAAAGAGCTAAAAGGTGTAACAAAAATAGAGGAACAACTAAAACATAAATTGAACTTACATCATGTGGTAGTGGTTCCTGGGAATAGTGATGAACTCTCATGGGTGAAACAGGAAATGGGTAAGGCATGCGTTCGATACATGAAGCAAGAATTAAAATCGAACGAGACCATTGCTGTTACTGGTGGAGGAACGATAGCGGCGGTAGCTGAAATGATGACTCCATTAGAGAAGGCAAGAAATTGTCTATTTGTACCGGCTAGAGGTGGCCTAGGGGAACAGCTAGAAAATCAAGCGAATACGATTTGTGCTGAAATGGCGAAGAAAGCAAATGGGAACTATCGTTTGCTATATGTACCAGATCCTCTTAGCGAAGAATCCTATCAATCCATTATTGGAGAGCCTTCTGTGAAAGAAGTACTTGAATTAATTCGAGGTGCAAACATTATCGTGCATGGAATCGGTGATGCTATAACGATGGCTGAACGAAGGAAAACTCCTTCAGACGTTATGGAAACAATCCAAAATGGAAATGCAGTAGGTGAAGCATTTGGCTATTACTTTAACCAACAAGGAGATATTGTGCACAAAGTACGCACAGTAGGAATCCAATTAGAAGATTTACAACATACTAATTGTGTTATTGCGGTAGCAGGTGGTCGGTCAAAAGCCCAGGCAATTTCATCCTACTTCCAACAAGCACAATCAAATGTACTTATCACAGATGAAGGTGCAGCAAAAGAGTTACTAAAGGGAAATTCCCTTTAATATAAAATATCCAAGAATGCTCAAGGAGGAATTTTTCATGGCAATCAGAATTGGTATTAACGGTTTCGGACGTATCGGACGTAGCGTATTCCGCGCAGCTTGGAACAACGACGAAGTAGAGATCGTAGCACTAAACGACCTTACAGATGCAAACATGTTAGCTCATCTTCTTCAATATGACACTGTACATGGTACATTCGCAGAAGATGTACAAGTGAACGGTAAAAACCTAGTAGTAGGTGGAAAAGAGATTACGGTTCTATCTGAGCGCGATCCAGCTAACTTAAGTTGGGGCGAGCAAGGCGTTGACATCGTAATCGAATCAACTGGCCGCTTCACGAAGCGCGAAGACGCTAAGAAGCACATTGATGCAGGTGCTAAAAAAGTTATCATCTCTGCTCCAGCTAAAGGCGAAGACCTTACAGTTGTTATGGGTGTTAACGAAGGTGACTACGACAAAGACAACCACCACGTTATCTCAAACGCATCTTGTACAACAAACTGCCTAGCACCATACGCTAAAGTACTTGACGAGAAGTTCGGTCTTAAGCGCGGTATGATGACAACTGTTCACTCTTATACTAGTGACCAGCAAATCCAAGACGCGCCTCATAAAGACTATCGTCGTGCGCGTGCGGCAGCTGAAAATATCATTCCAACTACAACTGGTGCAGCTAGTGCTGTAGCGAAAGTTCTTCCACAACTAGATGGCAAACTTTCTGGAATGGCAATGCGTGTTCCAACGAAGAACGTTTCTCTAGTTGACCTTGTAGCAGAACTAGATCAAAACGTATCTGCTGAAGACGTTAATGCAGCTCTTAAAGAAGCAGCAGAAGGCGAACTAAAAGGCATCTTAAATTATACAGAAGAAGAACTAGTATCTAGTGACTACAATGGTAGCACTGCTTCTTCTACAATCGATGCAGCTTCTACACTAGTAATCGAAGACAACATGGTAAAAGTTGTTTCTTGGTATGACAACGAGTATGGCTATTCAAGCCGTTGTGTAGATTTAGCTGTTTATCTAGCTAACCAGGGCGTTTAATTCTACAGATAAGCAGGATTTATTCCCTTGAAAATCGTATTAAGATAAGTGAGACCATCGCAAAGTGAAGGGGGAGTACACCTCCTCCTTTGCGATGTTTGTTTGAAATAGTGTTGAAAAGAATGGAAGCACACCATAACTTTACCATTTCGGCATCTTTTCATTTCTGTTTCAAATCCTTGTTACACGTTTGCTCATCAAGGAAAGATGGGAACGTACATACAGGGGAATACAAAACACATTCCAAGGTAATAAAAAAGGAGGTCCTATTCCCGTGAACGTGAATGAAAAGAAGTCCATTCAAAACGTAGATGTGAAAGGGAAAAAG
The DNA here is from genome assembly GCF_009856295.1 of Pontibacillus yanchengensis. Classification (NCBI taxonomy): domain Bacteria; kingdom Bacillati; phylum Bacillota; class Bacilli; order Caryophanales; family Bacillaceae; genus Pontibacillus; species Pontibacillus yanchengensis. Next base: position 465,742 of record NZ_WMEU01000003.1, read on the forward strand.
GTTTTTTGCCGCGTTGATTTCAACGTACCAATGCAAGATGGGGAAGTAACGGATGATACTCGTATCCGTGCAGCAATTCCAACCATTCAGTATTTAATCGAACAAGGTGCAAAAGTAATTCTTGCAAGCCACCTTGGAAGACCAAAAGGAGAAGCGGTGGAAGAGCTACGACTAGATCCAGTAGCGAAACGCCTAAGTAACCTAATGGACCGTACCGTTACCAAAACGGACGAAGCATACGGTAGCGAAGTAGACGAGGCGATTTCCCAGATGGAATCAGGCGATGTACTACTTCTTGAAAATGTTCGCTTCTACCCAGGCGAGGAAAAGAACGATGCAGAATTAGCGAAGCAATTTGCGAATCTTGCAGACGTTTACGTTAACGACGCCTTTGGTGCTGCTCACCGTGCACATGCTTCAACGGAAGGTATTGCGCACCACATTCCAGCAGTAGCTGGCTACCTAATGGAAAAGGAACTGCGTGTCCTTGGAAATGCGTTACAAGACCCTGATCGACCATTTACTGCTATTATTGGTGGCGCCAAGGTTAAAGACAAAATTGGCGTAATTGATAACTTAATTGATAAGGTAGATAATCTAATTATCGGCGGTGGACTAGCTTATACGTTTGTGAAAGCGCAAGGCTATGAAATCGGAAAATCCTTACTAGAAGAAGACAAAATCGAAACAGCGAAAGAATATATGAAAAAAGCTGAAGAAAAAGGCGTTAATTTCGTTATGCCTGTAGACGTTATCGTTGGAGACGACTTCTCTAATGATGCGAATACGCAAACCGTAGATATCAATAGCATCCCAGCAGATTGGGAAGCAATGGATATCGGTCCAAAATCCATCGAAAAGTATAGCGACATTGTGAAAAACTCTAAGCTTATTATCTGGAATGGACCTATGGGCGTTTTTGAACTAGAAACGTTCGCTAACGGTACAAAAGGTGTAGCAGAAGCTCTAGGTCAAACAGAAGGCTATACTGTAATTGGCGGCGGTGACTCTGCAGCAGCTGTTGAGAAGTTTGGTTATTCTGATCAAATGGATCACATGTCCACAGGTGGCGGAGCTTCCCTAGAGTTCATGGAAGGTAAAGATCTTCCTGGTGTTGTAGCTCTTAACGACAAGTAAGCAACTGAATAACAGAACGACAGGCATAGAGCCTCTAACACGTTTGAAAAATTGAAAAGACGAGGTGACATCATGCGTAAAAAAGTGATTGCAGGTAACTGGAAAATGAACAAACTTTTAAATGAAGCTGAAGATTTCGTTACAGATGTAAAAGGTGACGTACCTTCCTTCGATCAGGTTGAGACCGTTGTGGTAGCACCATTCACACATCTTCATCCACTTGTTCAAAAAGCAGCAGGTAGTGACGTGAAGATCGGTGCTCAGAACATGTACCACGAAGATAGTGGTGCATTCACAGGTGAAGTTAGTCCAGAAATGCTAAAAGACATCGGAGTAGATTATGTAGTATTAGGTCACTCTGAGCGTCGTGAGCTTTTCGCTGAGACAGATGAATCTGTTAACAAGAAAGTACATGCTTCCTTTAAACACAACCTTACTCCAATCGTATGTGTTGGTGAGTCTGACGAACAACGTGAAGCCGACCAAGCAAGTGAAGTCGTAGAAGCACAAGTGAAAAAAGCACTTGAAGGCTTAACGAATGAACAAGTACAAGATGTCATTATTGCATATGAACCAATCTGGGCGATTGGCACAGGCAAAACAGCAACAGCTGAAGATGCGAATGCAATGTGTGCTCACATTCGCAACGTTGTGAAAAGCTACGCGAACGAAGAAGCTGCTAACCGACTACGCGTTCAGTACGGTGGAAGCGTGAAGCCAGCTAACGTAGAAGAGTTACTTGGCCAATCTGACATTGATGGTGCACTAGTAGGTGGCGCAAGTCTTAAAGCTGATTCTTTCTTACAATTAGTGGAGGCAGGCAAACATGAGTAACAACAACTTAGCAGCTCTCATTATCCTAGATGGATATGGACTGCGTGAAGAAGAGTACGGAAATGCTGTTAAACAAGCGAACACACCAAATTTCGATCGTCTTTGGAATCAGTACCCACATACGCAGCTTACTGCTAAAGGGGAAGCTGTTGGCCTTCCAGAAGGTCAAATGGGGAACTCCGAGGTTGGTCACTTAAACATTGGTGCTGGTCGTATTGTGTATCAAAGCTTAACACGCGTGAACATGTCGATTCGAGAAGGCGACTTTTTCGAAAATGAACGCTTTATCGAAGCAATTGAAAACGCGAAGCAAAATGATAAAGCATTACACCTATTCGGTTTGTTATCTGATGGCGGCATTCATAGTCATATCGAGCACTTATATGCATTGCTTGAAATGGCAGCCAACCGTAATCTTGAGAAAGTCTATATACACGGATTTTTAGATGGACGTGATGTAGGGCAGAAATCTGCCAAGCAATATATTGAAGCACTTCAAAATAAGATGGAAGAACTAGGTGTGGGAGAATTAGCTACTCTCTCCGGCCGTTATTATTCCATGGACCGAGACAAACGCTGGGACCGCGTGGAAAAGGCCTACCGCGCAATGGTTTACGGTGAAGGTCCTGCATATCAAGATCCTATCCAGCTTGTAGATGATTCGTACGCAAACGAAATCTATGATGAATTCGTGCTTCCATCTGTATTAACAGATGAAGACGGTAACCCGCGTGCGACGGTGGAAGATGAAGATTCCATCATTTTCTATAATTTCCGTCCAGACCGTGCAATCCAAATTTCTCGTACGTTTGCAAATGAAGATTTCCGAGAATTCGAACGTGGTGACAAAGCACCACAGAATCTTCATTTTGTGATGCTAACAAACTTTAGTGAAACCGTTGATGGCTACGTTGCCTACAAACCAGTAAATCTGGATAACACAGTAGGCGAAGTACTTGCCCAAAACAACATGAAGCAATTGCGCATTGCTGAAACGGAAAAATATCCACACGTTACTTTCTTTATGAGTGGTGGACGTGAAGCAGAATTTGAAGGAGAAGAACGTATCCTAATCGATTCTCCTAAAGTTGCAACATATGACTTGCAACCAGAAATGAGTGCGTATGAAGTGACCGATGCTCTGCTCAAGGAACTTGATGCAGACAAGCAAAACGCAATCATCCTTAACTTTGCGAACCCTGACATGGTTGGTCACAGTGGAATGATGGAACCAACGATTAAGGCAATCGAAGTGGTGGATGAATGCTTAGGAAAAATCATTGATAAAATTACCGAGAAAGGTGGACATGCTATCATCACTGCAGACCATGGTAATGCAGATGAAGTAACAACACCTGAAGGAAAAGCAATGACAGCTCATACGACGAATCCTGTCCCAGTAATCGTAACAAAGGACGGTATCGAATTACGTCATGGAGGAATCCTAGGAGATCTTTCTCCAACGTTACTGGATTTACTACAGGTAGAATTGCCAAAAGAAATGACAGGCCAATCCTTAATCAAAAAATCTGATCAATAAAAAGGGAGAGTTATTCATGCCATATATTACAGACGTTTATGCACGTGAAGTATTAGATTCTCGTGGTAATCCAACAGTTGAAGTAGAAGTGTACACCGAATCTGGCGCTTATGGTACAGCACTAGTACCAAGTGGTGCTTCTACAGGTGAATTCGAAGCGGTTGAATTACGTGATGGCGACAAGAATCGCTATGTAGGTAAAGGCGTTACACAAGCCGTGGAAAACGTAAACGAAAAAATCGGACCAGAGCTACTAGGCTTTGACGTTACTCGCCAAGTTATCATCGACCAAGTGATGATCGAGCTTGACGGTACAGACAACAAAGGTAACCTTGGTGCGAACGCTATTCTTGGCGTATCTATGGCTGTAGCACATGCAGCTGCTGACTTTGTTGGTGTACCTCTTTATCAATATCTTGGAGGATTCAACGCGAAGAAACTTCCAGTACCAATGATGAACATTCTTAACGGTGGAGAGCACGCTGACAACAACGTAGACATTCAAGAATTCATGATCATGCCAGTTGGCGCGCCAACTTTCCATGAAGCTCTACGTACAGGCGCTGAGATTTTCCATGCACTTAAGAAAGTATTAAACAATAAAGGCTATGGAACTGGCGTAGGTGACGAAGGTGGTTTCGCACCGAACCTAGGTTCAAACGAAGAAGCTCTATCTACAATTATTGAAGCGATTGAAGCTGCAGGCTACAAGCCAGGCGAAGAAGTTCAGCTTGCAATGGACGTTGCCTCTTCTGAAATTTATGAAGACGGCAAATACAACCTTAAAGGCGAAGGCGTAACACGCACTGCTGAAGAAATGGTTGACTGGTATGAAGAGCTAGTAAACAAATACCCAATCATCTCTATTGAAGATGGTTTAGATGAAAACGATTGGGAAGGTACCAAGCTTCTAACACAACGCATTGGCGACCGTGTTCAACTAGTAGGTGACGACCTATTTGTTACAAACACAGAGCGTCTAGGCCGCGGAATCGAAGAAGGCGTTGGAAACTCTATCTTAATCAAAGTGAACCAAATCGGTACACTTACAGAGACATTCCAAGCTATCGAAATGGCAAAAGAAGCAGGCTACACTGCAGTTATCTCTCACCGTTCTGGTGAAACAGAAGACGCAACAATTGCTGACATTGCGGTTGCAACAAACGCAGGTCAAATCAAAACAGGTGCACCATCTCGTACCGACCGCGTAGCAAAATACAACCAGCTACTACGTATCGAAGACGTACTAGCAGGCACTGGCGTTTACGCTGGTAAGAAAGCATTCTACAACCTTAATAAGTAAGGTTATTTATAGGAAAAGCCTCTCTGCAAGTCAGAGAGGCTTTTTTTTATCGTCTAGAAAATTATAAGCGGATTGAGGTTGTGGACAACTTTGAGAAAGTGAAGTGGCCACGCCCAGCTACTAGCAAACTTCCTGCACCTCCTTACGATAAGTCAACATCGAATCGCTACCGCTCTTCGTGTTTCCTTTATCTTAAAAGGATTTTGAGGAAGTTCGATTAAAATCGCTACGTCACGTAGCAACATCGAACCAACCTACGTCCTGTAGGCCGCAGTTTGTACGTCGCTAAACGGGCGCTTGCGCTTTTGTTCCGTTTATGGAATAGTAAACAAGTATGATAAAATCAAGAAAGAGCTAAGACTTATTTGTACGAGATATAGATGTGGAGGTCACTATGCTAAGCAATATTCCTATTTTCACCCTTATCATGATTCTTGTTGTACTAGCCATCCCTATCTATTTAGCAGTATGGGCGTATAAAGATGCGAAGCAAAAGGATAAAGGTGCTGTTTACCCGGTGGTGGTTTTCTTAATGGTGCTGTGCTTACCGTTTGTCGGCATCTTCCTGTATGCCATGTTTCGAAATCGATAACATTGTAGGCTTTCTTATATAGAAAACCATCGTTGGAATCGTTTCATTCTAGTGAAACGTTACCAACGATGGTTTACTTTTTACTTGCAACTCGACTATGATTAGCATTCTCTCGCCCTAAAGCACGGTTCAACAACAATTGCATTTCCTCACGATCAGAGGGAGACACCTCAGAATCATCCTCATGCCATTCCAGTAATTGCAAGCTAAAATAGTTCCTAATTCTTCTAAAGTAAAACGTACTGTTCGGGAATTTATCAAGATATCCCCGAATCGTGTTCCGTCGAGCGTAACTCCATCATAACGCTTATAGGATAACATAAGTGATGATAGTGTCGTAATGATGGGTGTGGTCGTATAGTGCACTACTATTGTTTAAGCACCAGGTGTAGGAGCAGCTCTTTGGCCTAGTTCTTGGTCCAGAATTAACAGTGCAGCAGGGTTATTATCAGCAATCGTAAGGCGATCTACAATCGTTTGGGATTGGGCTACTTCTTCTACTTGTTCTCTCAAAAATTGCTGAAGTAAGTCAGCTGTTTGCTGATCCTTTTGGTTGGTAAATGTATAAGCTTGACGATAAGAATCCGTAACAAATTGTTCATGTTCTAACACCTTTTTAAATGTTTCTAGAGGATTGCCGAAATCAGTAGGTTGAGCTGGCATAGACTGTATTTCAACAGTCCCATCACGGTCCGTAACGTAATCGATTAACCTGAGCATATGAGTTCTCTCTTCCCCAGACTGTATTCGTAACCAGCTTGCCATTCCCGTATAATTCTTTTTAGCCATGTGTGCTGCCATAGCTAAATATAACGTGGAAGAAACATGCTCGATTTGGATTAAGTTGTTTAGCATCTTCAGAATTTGTTCATTTAACATATATTCACCCCTGAAAGTAAAGTCACTTATACATTTTATTTTTCATTTCGAAAATTATTCTGCAAGGTTTTTCATGAACAAAAGGCTCCTACTATTACTTTTGCAACATATTGAAGTTAGTGATGCCTGAAATTGTGGAATGTTATTAAGACCCCTATATTAAAAGGAGGGAAAACTAGTGTGGTGGAAACATCTATATTTTAAATACATAACCGGATTTATATTACTTTTAATTGCGATCTACTTTTTGAACATTCTACATTTCTTTAACCCAATAAAAGTTATTGTTGGAACTTTGTTTTACCCTATATTAATTGCGGGCTTTTTGTACTATGTATTAAAGCCGTTTGTGAGATGGATAAGGAAATTTAAGTTTATGCCGGAAGAACTAGCAATCTTAACTGTATTTGGCGTGATAGCAGGCGCGATTTATGTAGCTAGTCTCTTGTTAGCGGAAAAAATTAATACACAGTTATCTGACTTAACCAATAAGTTACCTGAAAAATTAAAGCAGATGACAAAAGAAGCTGAAAAAACAATCGAACAAAATGATATGGGTATGTTATCCATAGAGACCATTCGCCAAAAAGCAGGAAGTTACTTTGGAGGATTAGCTCAAGGATTAGGGGAAAACCTCACCCAGATAGTATCCACTATAACGGGAGCGACAACGGTCATCGTGATTGTCCCCTTTGTATTATTTTACTTTTTAAAAGATGATCATCGTTTTGTTCCGTTTATGATGAATTTCATACCGGAGAAGCACGTGGAAGAAGGAAAGAAAGTGTTACAAAATATTGATGAAAAGTTGAGTGCATATATTTTTGGTCAAATTACGGTTGCCTTTGTAGATGCTGCATTAATATATATAGCCTACTTAATCATTGGTTTAGATTATGCGTTAATCCTGGCCATTTTCGTAGCCATTACATCAGTCGTGCCATTTTTCGGACCAATCATTGGTATTATTCCAGCATTAGTCATTTCTCTTACCCAAGACCCTGCAATGGCCTTATATGTACTTATTGCGCTAGTAATTGTACAACAGCTTGAGGGAAATCTGGTAGCACCGCTTGTTCTTGGGAATCGATTAAATATTCATCCACTAACAATTATTTTATTACTAATTGTCGCTGCAGCTTTATATGGCTTTATTGGCATGCTGATTGCGATTCCTTTGTATGCAGTGCTGAAGGTAACGATTATAAATCTTTATTCATTTTACACTTTAAGAAGAAATTAAAAGCTAAAGGGTGAATGTATAAGTGCAACTAGGCCTCTGACTGCGCCTAAGGCTTGCCACTCGACAAGTTTTCTTTATCAACTATCGACATTAGGGGGACTTCACAAATGAACGTAGAATTAGTCGTCGACGCCAAAGCTACTCTCGGGGAAGGACCTAGTTGGGATGATCAGCATCAACTCCTATACTGGGTAGATATAGAAGAAGGACATGTTTTCACATATGATCCATCTAACCAAACGAACACAAAGTTTCCTGTGAACGAGCGGGTAGGTTTTATAGTACCAACTCAGCATGATCATCAGATGGTAGTAGGTTTACAAAGTGGACTTTATTTTCTTAACTGGACTACAGGAGTATTAGAGTTTATCGATGACCCTGAGCGCCACTTGCCGAATAATCGTTTTAACGATGGGAAGTGTGACCCTGCAGGTAGGTTATGGGCGGGCACAATGGATTTGGATGCCGAAAAGGGAGCAGCAAGTCTCTATTGTCTCCATCCCAACCATCAGATTACGAAGAAAGTAAACCATGTAACCATATCTAATGGAATGGCTTGGTCAATGGAGTATAACTATATGTATTATATTGATACCCCAACAAAACAAGTGATTCGTTATAACTATGATAAGGATTCTGGTACTATTGATCAGCCAACTGTTGTCATAACAATCCCAAATGATAGTGGGTCTCCAGATGGCATGACAATAGATGAAGAAGGAATGCTTTGGATTGCTTACTTTCATGGTGGTGGGGTAGCTAGATGGAATCCTGAAACGGGAGAACAACTAGCATTTATCGATGTTCCTGCTGTAAATGTTACTTCTTGTACATTCGGAGGAGAGGATTTGGACGAGTTGTATATTACAACGGCAAGAAAAGAAACCACCTCAGAGGAACTACAAACCTACCCAAACGCTGGTGGGTTATTTAAAGTGAAACCTGGAGTGAAAGGAGCTCCTACTTATCGGTTTAATGGCTAAAGAAATAGCAAATACAATCTCACTTCCCCACCTCTGGAAGTGAGATTTTTTGTTAGATACTACTCTAGAAAATAAAATTGGTTCAATAGGTAAGGTTTTGAAAGGGATGGGGAGCAGAAAATTGCATTCAGGGATAACATATAAATAGAAGCATTGCAATTTATGGAAATACTAGATACAATGACGTAATATTTATCTTTAACCGATTAGGGGGAGAAGAAATGCGTCAGGAAACTGCTGTAAGAAAAATAGTAGAGAGCTTGAAAGAAGAACCTTGTGTGAAGAGTATATTTTTGAAAGGTTCGATGGGGAGGAAAGAGGAGGACGAACATTCGGACGTAGATTTATACTGCATGGTTGATGAGGAGGAGAAGGAAGCCTTTCTTTCTCGCCGGTTAAACCACCTGAAAGCGTACAAAGATATTATTTTTTATGATGACATTTTTATTGTTGCCCCGCAAATTATCGCAATCTATGAGGACTGGCTCCATATAGATTTGTTTACGGTAACGGAAGCAACGTTTCAAAATAAGGATTACTTTTCTGTGCTATATGATCCTGAAGACATCATGAGGAAGTACGAAGCTACAGAGAAGTTGACTCTATCAGAAGAGATGTTCAAAGATCATGTAATAGATGTCGCATGGTTCCTGTTTCAATTTAAAAAAGCATCTGAAAGAGGCAATCATATATGGGCCTCTGAAATGTTACAGTATGCAATGAAAAATCTTTCAAATGTCATGCTATACCACTACGCCAAAGACCGTTCTCAACTCGGATTAAAAGCAATACATCATCATCTACCTTTCGAAAAATATACAGTCATTCAAGAGATTTATGAACATGTCACTCCTTCCTTGCACGAGAAAGCAGCTGAAAAAATCATATCGCTGTTACAAGAAGAGTTTAATTGGATTGCTTCCCATTTTGAAAAGGACAATCAAACCACACCTTTTTTGGAGTTGATGATAAAGCAATATAATGGAGTTCCAGAGAAATAATTGGACAAAACATGACGCTAAAATTAGAGAAAGCAGAGGTTAACTCCTCTGCTTTTACGAATATTTAAGAAGGTAAAAGTTTAATTGTGAACGCTGAATAAGATGAAACAATTATTGCTTGATAAAATAAAACACTATTTTTCATTCAATACGTCTTACAGGTATCTTGATTTCAAGTCTTCAGGAATAGGGCCATTATGTTGAAGGCTTGGATTCGAGATAAGTGAAAATTTCATCTTGAGGAAGCCATTCTGTATAGCAAGTTATATAATAGTTTTTTTAATAAAGTCATTTTTATTTTTTAGAGGTCTATCCTTATCAACTAAAATAATGAATTAAGTTTGACAAAAGAAAAGAAAAAGAATATATTTTATGTAAGTTATCACTAACATTCATATATTTTATGTAAGTTACTACTAACATTCATGTAAGGTGTGTAAGTTACTGGTAACAAACAAGGGGGATGACAAATGAGGGTACTGAAAATTATTGCAAACAGGATCGTAAAGAATCCAATTAAAGTTATAACGCTTACAATAGTCGCTACTTTATTATTTGCCGTCGGAGCACAGCAGGTGGAAATGGCAACAGGGAACAACACACTTATTGAGGAAGACACAAAGGTCTATCAGAATAACCTTAAATTGGAACAGGAGTTTGGCGGTGAATCGGTAATTGTGATTTATGAAGTTGAAAATGAATCCGATTTGCTGAATCCTAACACGCTGAAGCATATGAAAGACCTCGAAAGCCAGTTAAGATCACAAGATGGCATCTATTCAATCGTCGGCCCCCATACAGTTGTTCAAAATATATCCGAAAAAAAAGCGGAGAAATATGAAGAAGGCCTGACGGAAATGGCTGATGGGCTCGCAGAAATGGGAGAAAAACTTGAAGAAATCAGTACAAATATCGAAGAAGATGCTTCAAGCCAGTTAAGCTTACCGGATTTTGGGTCGAAATTTTCCGAAATGGAAAAGAGCATCGGTAAAATGGTCGAAGGACAGAAAAAACTTGAGCAGGGTACAGGTGAATTAATAAACAGTTATTCCAGGATGGGCAGTCAACTCAAGGATGTTGCAATAAAACTGCAGCAATACACGGAAAAAATTGATAAGTCCGCTGCAGGAAGACAGGCACAGCAGAAACAGGCATCAGAATTAAAACAGGTTGGTCTGAAACTAGATAAAATGGCTGATCAGATGATTAGCGCCTCCGAACAAAGCGCCCAGCTTCCCAATGTATCCAGAAATACCATCAATGGCCTGCAGGGATTGGAAAAAGGACTAAGAGGACAACATAGCCAGCTGAATAAAATGAGCGAACAGCAGGCACAGCAACAAAAGGATCTGGAAGAACTCGCAGACGGGCTTGCAGAGATGGGAGAAAGCCTAGTTTCCATGAGTGAAAATCTCAGTGAAATGATCACCTACTCTGACAGTATGTCGCCTGGCATCCCGAAAAAACAGGAGACACTCGACCAAATGATTTATGAAGATAACGGATCGCTTCGTAGTATGTTTGACGATATAATTATTGACGGTCAATACATGACATTCATGGTCAAGTTTACTGGTAACGCAACGGATGCCGATAAAAGTGAACTTGTTGCCTTCGTCAAGGACTACATGGAAGAGAATCCGATGGAAGGAATAAGCACAATGGTGTCAGGCAAGCCGGTCTTGGATGATTCAATCCGTAGAGAGATGAAAAAAAGCATGCAAAAAATGATGGGTCTTTCTATCTTGTTTATGATTCTCGTTCTCGGAATTGTGTTCCGGGTAAAATGGCGCATACTGCCGCTTGTGATAATCATGATTGCAGTAATTGGAACGATAGGATTGATGGGATGGCTCAATGTGCCGATTACGATGGTTTCAATGGCGGTGTTTCCAATTTTAATTGGTCTCGGGATTGATTATGCTATTCAATTCCAGAGCAGATTTACAGAGGAAATGACAGGGGAGGAACAATAATTGATGGAAAACAGAAGCACTAGAAGTACCAAAAAGACCGTAACCATGATGGCACCCGCCATACTTACAGCTCTTTTGGCTACAGCAGTGGGTTTTTTAGCTTTGTATACGTCACCGGTCCCAATGATACAAGATTTCGGAAAGATGTTGACCATTGGCATGGTGGTCAGCTTCATCGTCGGATTGTTTATCCTGATTCCAATTCTATTTACCCGTGATCATTTTTTTATAAAATCAATAAAAAAGAATGGTAAGGCAAAATGTGAACATTCAAAAGTGGAGAAGCTATTTGGCATACTCACCAATTTGATCATAAAACTTAAATGGCTGATCATTTTTACAGCCATTGTCACAGCAACTGCCGGCATTTGGGGAGATCTGAATACAGGAGTGGAAACAGATGTGGAAACCTTTATGCCTCAGGATACTCAGGAACTGGAGGATATTCACAGGCTTCGTGATATCCTGGGCACCACCGACCAGGTTTCCATCATGTACAGTACTGACAATGTACTTGATGAGGAGACACTGGGATGGACGGAGGAACTGACTGCTTCTCTTCCACAAGATTTCCCTTCTGTTGTTGTAGATACAAATTCACTGTCAGCTCTGTTAAAGCAAGCAAACGAAGGTGAAATGCCAGATCAGGAAGAAACAGCCGACATTCTTTCCGATATGCCTGAAGAACAGTTGAAGCTTTTTGTGAATAAAGATAGAGACAGTGCTATCTTGAATGTCGGCATCGAGCATCTTGAGGCAGAAGAATTGCAGAATTTCATTACGGAAATGAAAGCATATATTTCACAAGACAGGCCGGAGGATATCGATGCGATAGTAACCGGCAAATCGGTTCTGGACGTGGAAATGGTTACTGCACTGACAACAGGCCGATACAAAATGACGCTGCTGGGGATGGGCCTTGTGTTCATGGTGTTGCTGTTGATTTACCGGCACCCGGTTAAGGCATTTATTCCTTTACTGCCGATTTTGTTCATCGTCGGCTGGTCAGGGGGAATAATGTACTTGTTTGGCATCAACTATACACCGCTCACAGCAACTCTTGGTGCTCTTATTATCGGCATAGGCACGGAATTCACTATCTTAATTATGGAACGATTTTATGAGGAACGTCGAAAAGGCTCAGAGAGGCAGGAAGCAATCATGATAGCCAACCAAAAGATCGGCAAGGCAATTTTTGCTTCAGCCTTTACAACAATAGGTGGTTTCAGTGCATTGCTTGTTTCTGATTTCGTAATCTTGAGCAATTTTGGTATGATGACATTAGTAAACATTTCCTTCGCTCTTATCAGCACGATTATCGTCCTGCCTGCAATCTTGATACTTCTTGACCGATTTGTGCAATTAAAGGGCGGCGAGGAAAGCGGATCGGATACTGTAATGGGGTGAAACAGATATGAGAGATAAAACAGACCAGATTTTGAATGCGGCAATCAAAGTATTTATCAAAAAAGGGTTTCTCCAGACTACAACTCAGGAAATCGCCAAGGAAGCAGATGTGGCTGAGGTGACGCTCTACCGCAAATTTTCCACGAAACAGAACCTGTTTGAGACCGTGGTGAAAAAAGCGCTCGAGAATGAATTCCATACAAAAGTAATGAAGTTCGCAGAGGAACCCAAGACAGAGGATTTTTTAACGCGCATACTTGATGATCGGCTTACGGCACTCTCAAAAAATCGAAAGCTTGCCAAAACACTGCTAGCCGAGAGTTTTATGGGCCATTTAGTTGAAGATATTAATTTTCCGGTTATTATTTATAACGGACTTAAAAAAGGGTTGGATATACACTTCGCAAGACTTGAAGATAAAACGGATACTAATCTCCTTGCCAACCAAATAGGAGGCATTCTCCTCAGCAACCTTACTTTCCCATCGGAAGTGCCTTATTATAAGCTCCCGGCAAAAAATAAAGAGGAACTGTTAAATAGATATGTGAATTCTTTGAACGCTTTTATAGCCAGTTAATTGTTAACTAAAGGAACGGAGGTAAAGAAAGAAGCAAGCTAAAGGTCGCAATTAGGGTGATGACACCTTCGCTGGTGCTATCCCCCTTAAAAGGGCCAATAGGAAAATAGTACTTTCTCTACCAGTTCACCTCGATATTGAGTTTTCCCAATTTGGACGCTAGAGAAAAAGAGCAAATTCATAATTATCTTGAAATCAAGTCTTCCGAATAAAGGTGCTTTAAATATATATCAGTCACATGATATGTTGTTATTTTAAACTACTGTTCAATTTTATTTCTAACTTTCTTTACACACCATTTTTTATCTGAATGGGTATGTAGGTTAAGTTTTTCAGCAAAGATTTCTGCGCTAGAGAAGTTATGGAAGATTTTATTCGAATTGCTATTTGAGTCTTTTAGGGTTTCTTCAGTTCCCCTTACTTTTCTTGAAATTACGTACATTGGGGTCAACTCCTAACTCTTAAAGAATTTGCAGAATTCGATTTTTTACTAATTATATAGGATATATAGAAATTATTGGATTACAATTTTTTTAAAAATTCTTTTCTATGTTACACAATTATGTAGTAATGAAATTCTGACAATTGATTTTAAGAGATTTATTATTAAAATTATCTCAACTTCAAGTCTTCCTTAATAAGGCGCAAACCTGAAAAAAGGTTAGCGCTTTATTTTTGTCTTGATTATATAATTATAGGTTATTAATTGGTTAATTATGGTGAAATTTTAATTGGATTGTGAAGAAATCTTCTTAAGCTAACGTGCAGGTTATTTGAAGATGCCTACCGAAATTAAAGAACAAAATAGGGGGTTAGAGTTATGGATGTAAACTTAAAGGAACATATAAAAGAATTGGAAGTAAGACACACAGGACTTGACGTTCGTAGAAGCCGTGAAGAGCTAGATAAAATACTTGCAGATGATTTCTTTGAAATAGGTAGTTCTGGTTATATGTTTGATAAAAAGGAATGTATTGAATCTGGCGTTGTGCTGACTGAAATGTCCCTACATAATCACGAGATTTATCCGTTATCATCAGACGTAGTTTTATCCACTTATTTTGTAGTTGATAAAACTAGAGATCGGAATACACTTCGCAGTTCCATATGGAAACTTATAGATGGTAGATGGCAATTATCTTTTCACCAAGGTACAATATCTCCATTACAATTAAGCGATGTGCTTAAAAGCACCAATTAAATAAAGGATTATTGTCTTAACGGGTGTGATTGCTGAATAAGAGCGGTCGCTTCTTTCATAATGAAGAAGTAATCTTAAAGAAGGAGGTCATGCGTTTTTTAGTGTGACTTAAAACTATTTAGAGGGTGTGATTATGGAGATAAAGCTAGAAATAGCAACTGATAAAGATGCACAATGTATTTTTGATATTCAGGTTAAAGCCTTTATGCCACTTTTGGATAAGTATAAAGATTATGAAACTAGCCCCGCCAATGAATCTGTTGAGAGATTAATGAAAAGGATAAATAATCCTAACGGTGGTTTTTACAAGATATTAGCTGATAACGAAATTGTAGGTGCGATCTGCATACTGCGAAAAGAAGAAGTAAAACTTTGGATAAGCCCAATGTTTATTTTGCCTTCCTATCAAGGGAAAGGCGTCGCACAGAAGGCTATAACGTTAATTGAAGATCAGTTCCCTCAAGCTACCACTTGGGAGTTAGCAACAATCTTGGAGGAAGAGAGAAACTGCTATTTATATGAAAAAATGGGATATAAAAGAACTGGAGCTAGCAAAAAGTTAAACGATAACGCAACCCTCATCTTTTATAAAAAGATTTGTAAGGAATAATCACATCACCTTATTAAACTATCGGGGACTTTCTTGGAATAAGGAAAGCCCTTTTTTATTTGTCTTTCTCGTTATAACGAGATGAGTTATTTACTGGATATATATGCTAAAATTTGATTTAGATTGTAAAGAAATAATCTTAAAGGGCATGTTTGTGAGATGAAGTTGCTTGAAAATAATTTTATCGGAAAGAGGGGAATAGCATGAAATTAAAGCTTACATGGGCTATTGGAATAATAGTTATTACCAACCTCCTTACTTTTGCTGTTGTTAAGCTGTATTTTCCTACTAACATAAATAACACTCAGTATTTATTAAAAATGAGTGGTCAAGGCGAGAAATGGAAGATAACAAATTATCAACTTGCTTGGTTAGGTGTGGGAGAACACGGTACGGCTGGAAGTCACAATGTTGCATTTTTAGGTGAAGCAAATGAATTAACTGGGAGAGTTAAAGTAGAGGTCTATGATTTTTTTGAAAATGGAGAAAGACCGTCAGCAACGTCTTCTTTTGATGCTGAAATGTTTAAGGATGGTCCTATAAAAGCAGGTGGAGGGGGATTTTATCCTGATAAAAATCTTGGTATCAAAGATATTGAAAGAAAAACTTTTATGGTTGTCTATTGGACAACAACTGATGGACAACAACATCAAGAAACCATTCAAATGAAATTAGATTATGATCCTCAAATCATTAGCGATATTTAGGTGATTATTTAGCTATAATGAATTTCTTGAAGATGTATATTTGGGCAGAGAAATTCGTTTTATTTATAAAGACGATAATTACTATATAGGGTATGGAACAGGTCAATTTATGTTTTGGAGGTACTATAATTTAGTAAGTGAAATCATGGGAGAAGATGTTGAAGACTGGCTTTAAAAAGTTAAACTCGATGGGAAAAATTAAAGAAGTATGGCTTAATCAAGATTAATCCTGTTTTCTGATTAAAATGATAAGAGTTATATATAGGAGTATGATAATTAGTTATTAAGATAATTGGTGCTTATGTTAAATGAAGTTAGGTGGTCTTGAAATGAAAAATTGGGTTTTACTCTGTATTTCAGAGTTTCCATCCTTCAAAGTACCATCTCCTTATATTACATACGATATTTCATATTACTTCGTTCAGTCTGAAGATTTGGATACATATGAGGAACTTGAAGAAAAAGCTTTACTTATTTTTCAAAATAATACTTGAAAAGATGAATATATACTAGCACTTGATTGGCAACATTAATGATATTCAACTATCGGATGCTTTAGTTGAACAACTAATTAGTGATTATCTCGAATTCATATCTTCATGATTCGGGTCGAATCATAAATAAGGATTTCTTGTGAGTAAGAAAATGAGTACGATGATAATTCCATCTGAAACTTTCTTATGAGAAATACGTATGTATATTAAATGAAAATAAAAAAGGATTGAGTGAGAACGATGTTTTTTTCTCGTTGGACTTATTTGCAAATTATCATATTAATACTATTAGGAATTCTACCCTTTCTAGCCGAAACATTTAATCAAAGTATATCGGTTCCAATAGGAGGATCACCTGTTGATACTGTGGGCCCTATGTTTATGACTATACTCTTTCTAGTGTTAGTACTGGGAGGGTTTAATTTATTTTTATTTCTTCAATCAAGGAAGAGTACTACATTTCTAAGTCATCCAGCATGGGATAAGATGCATATTTTGTTGGTTTTTATATTGGTTATATCTCTAATAATATATATTAGTGCTTTTTTTGTGAGTCCCTTAAGTGAAGTCTTACAAAATGTTCGTTGGGGAATCTATCTGATTGTTTATTATTTCCTTTTTATATTTAATCTTATTGTTTTGAGTTTAATTCATAGAGTTAAAAAAACAGTATTGCTAATGAAAGAAAAATTATACTCTCTTTTATCGGGAGTTTACTGATTCTAGTCTTAACAATCTTTATCATTTAATAAGAATAAGTGTTACACAACCATACGAATATACGTCTTAATTATTTACTATACTTTAAGCTCCTTTTTCATACTTGAATTAAATACTATATACAAAAGGGAAGAGGGAATTCTTAAACTCATAGTTGCAAAAAAGAAATTTTTTGGTGATGAGAGAAACACGTCTAAGTGATTCAATGAAATTTATAAATGATAGACACCAACCCATCGACCCCTTGCGATTACTAAAGCGAAGGAAACTAATTCGTTATAGTATAGGAGTCGAGAGAAATGAATTATGTAAGTTTAGCAATCAAACATCAACCATTTGAAACCAAGGTAGAAATGAATAAAGCCATCAAGTCTCAGGTTGCGGAGCATGGGAATCAATTATCAGATACGGAGATCGAGATGATTCATCTTCTGTCCCGATATGCGTGTAAGTATCCAGGGGTGGCGTATCTAAAAAATGATACGATTGCCTCTTTAATTGGGAAAAGCAGAAGAACGGTGATTCGAGTATTGAATAAGCTAGTCGATCTTTCCATTATTACACGCCTTGAAAATATGCGCCTTCAACGTGGAGGAAATGGGGCAAATTTATACATTATTAACCCTTCTGTCACACGGAATGTGACACACAGAAAGGAAGCTGAAAACGCAGAAGTATCAACGGATTCAGTACCAGAAATGCAAGATGAACCATTATCTTTTAAAAACATAAATAAAAAAGAATCTAAAGAATCGTTACAGGTGGAAGGTTCCCATCTTAAGAACTCCTATCGAGAATTTAAACAGTTGGTGTATTGCTTTATTCCAGAAAAGGAGTTTTTCTACCGCTTGTATCGTTCCTATAAAGCGCAAGTTAAGTCATTAGAAAGCCTCTATGCTGAAGAAACACTTCATGAGGTAGGTATTCATTCATTAAAAGCGATGTTCTCTGCCATGAAGGTAAAGGAAATACATAACCCTGTTGGCTATTTCTGTCGAATCGTAAAACAGAAATTAGATGATCTATACCGAGAGTGTTTGTGGGAAATGGAGGAAGAGAGAGATAGTTGTGGAAGGAGTAGTGCCTGTAATACGTATTAAAATCAAGTCACCAAGTTTCAGGCACGAATCTTGAATAAACTGTAAATAAAGGACCGCAAAAGAAGTAAAGTTTCATACAAAATCTTATATTTCACGGTCTTGTTACTATACCATTTATGAAGACGGTAACATTAATAACTGGAAGAATAATCTGCATGTATTAGTTTTTTAACAACTACCTCAAAGTACACAACAACAGTGAGCAAAAAACTTATGCAAATGGAACAAACCATACTTGCATTAAATCTAATTGCCGCCCCTCCTAGACCATAGTTAATATAATGGCCATCAGGAAAGAATGTGAATTTTATGATGGTATCAGATACAAAGAGGGACATAGCGGCATGCATAATTAACCCTAACCATATATACCTTCCCCTTTGTTGGCGATATAGAATTAGAATCAAAATGGAGGAAATAATCAACAAAATAAGATATAGAATGCAATACGCTAAACCTCCACCATTGATTTCCGTAATGACCTTTGACAGTGTCATGAGAACCACCACGCTTTCACTAGCAATCTATGTTTGGGTTGAGAAACAATTCACTTTTTATGAAGCAACTTCTTCGCTGGCTTTTAATCTGGTATCTTGAATAGACCAATAGAATCCAAGCATTCCAAATGCACCTATCAATAGAAACAACCCAGTCATCATACCGTTCGATAGTAAGGCACTGACCATGAGCCCTATACTTCCTAAAACTTGCCCAGCGTCCATGGATAAACCGCTGACTGCTTTGTAGGAACCTCGTGCCTCTTTCGTAGCTAACTGGGCCACATAAGTAGAACGAATAGGTTGGAAAAGTAGTTCTCCTACTGTGGCAATGGCCATCGCAAGCACTAACACTACCATGATGTTGTTCCAGGCTAAAAAACTATAACCTACTACGTACATGAGCAAGCCCATAAATAAAGCTGTTTTTAAGTTGAGTTTACGTGCCGTTTTTCCAATAATAGAAGAGGCGAAAATGACAATCGTTGTGTTAATGATGATAAGAATGCTTAACATTCTGGCTCCATCAATGGTAAAGCCTAATAGAGACGTATGGATCTCTTCATTTAATCGAACGGCTATAAAGCCATATAGCTGAAATTCCAATGAAAGGACGAGTAATGTTGCTAGACACAGAACCATGAAACGGGAATCTTTTAGTACATTTGTATAGTTGGAGAGTAGGCCTGAAAGAACTCCTTTTTTCTTTTCATCTCTAATGTTGTTGGGTACATAGTGATCTTGAATCCATCCTAGCGTTAATGTAAGCGTGAATATAGATAAAATGGCAAAGCCTAAAAATAGCTCAAATGTATACGTGTTAAAGAATAAACCTCCAAGAACGATACCAATCGCGAAGGCCACGTTGGTAGACCAATAGATGAATTGATACATCGTGGGCTGTTCTTCTTCTGAACTAACATCAATTAAGAGGGCTTCTGAAGCGGGATCTATAAATCGGCTTGAGATACTTAACAGGAAGAACATGATAAATGTAAGCCATACCGATTCAAGCCATGGTGAATTAGCAAAGGCTATGATAAAAAAGGACGCGGTCTGAAATATGTAACCTGCGACCATCACTTTTTTCCTGCCAAACTGATCTGCCCAAAAACCTCCGTACATACTAAAGATAATAGATACGATAGTGATAAACGTTAAAATTCCGCCCGCCCATGTCACTCCTAACTTGTTGGAAAAATAAATAGCCATAAAAGGGAAAATACTCATTTCGGCTACATCCGTAACAAACGAAGCGATCATCCGGATTTTAATATTCACATGAAATTGCTTAAACTCTGAAAATGTCATCGTTTTCCTTCTCCTTCCTTAACGTTTATTGTAAATTATAATATACAAATATCAATATAAACGTAAGCAAGGGTTCCTTGTAGGCAAGTAATCCTGTTTATGAACGGAGGATAATATGAAAATAACTCAACAGTGGAACGAAAAAGATAGTGATTACATTAGGCAAAAGGTGATTGAGCATAATCTAGCTAATCTACCTGAGGAAGTGAAACATCCAGTAAAGCATATTAGCTTTATCGTTAGAGATGAAAAGGAAGAAATTCTAGGCGGAATCACTGGAAAGATCTTTTGGTATCACTTACATATTCATAATTTATGGGTAGATCAATCACTTAGGGGAGAGGGATACGGTAAGCAGTTATTACATCATATAGAGACAGTGGCAAAAGAAAACCAATGCTCTCTAATTCAATTAGATTCATTTAGCTTCCAGGCACCGGACTTCTATCAAAAATATGGGTATGAAGTTGTTGGTTCAATAGATGAGTTTCCAACAAGGGAACATAGTCAGTATTATTTGGTGAAGAGATTAGTATAGTCAACCTCGTTATCACATAGTAGGAGGAAGGCAATAATGGTTAAGAAGATTACTATAGGTATTTTTATTTTGATTGTAATTTCTATCATACTTGAAGTAATAGGTGTGAATATCAGTGTGCTACTTCCTATTATGATTCAATGGGCAACAAAATTTGTGCTGCCTTGGATCTTCCTTTATTGGTTTGTCAGATTTGTGAGAGCAAAAGAAGTAGACAGTAAAAGGTAGGGAAATTTGTGGGGAAATATGTTAAAACGTTTATTGGCACGCTAGTGATGAGTTTCTTTATTTTTATGTTTGGTAATGGATTTTTTAGTGGAGGTGGATATCTGCAAGCTACAATACTCTCTTTAGGTACTGTAATCATTTTACTTCTAACAACGTTAATAACCCAAGTTCGGTATCTTATTGATTTGTTAAAGGATGAATAAGGTGGTTTGCATTCCTATTTGTTTAGAGAAGGCGAATACCTTTTTACATAGTGAAATTGTATTATTGACATAGGATGAGGAGAACACATTAAAACTATGAATACAGTGTATTAAAAAACCGAAACACTAGCATTCTAGCGTTTCGGCTTTTTGTAGTAGATGAAGCAAATCTGTCTATGCTTCTTTAGATGTTGTATCTTACATTACTCCCTATTGTACACTTTCTAATAACTGATAAGCTTCCTCTTTATTTTTAGCGTTTAATAATTTCTCACGATAGTCATCGTCCATCAGTTTGCGGGATAGCATCTGTAAGATTTTTAGGTGCTGGTCACCTTGGCTGTCTTTTGGAACGGTGATCATAAAGATGAGCTTAGCTGGTGTGTCGTCAAAGCTATTCCAATCTACTCCGTCTTGCTTAATGCCGAAAACAACCCTTGGTTTCGTGACAGCATTCGATTTAGCGTGTGGGATGGCGATATTCATGCCGATTCCTGTTGTGCTCTCTGCTTCACGAGCCAGGATAGCTTCTTTTACATCAGCTTTTGATTGCACAACACCTTCTTCATTTAACCGTTCAATCATTTCATCGATGACTTCATCTTGGTTTGTTCCTTGCAATTCTGTTTCAATTAAATTTTTACTAGTAATATCAACTAGCTTCGTTACTTCTTCTGTTTCCTGTTCCTTATTCGAAGGAGTTGCTTTCTCAGATTCCTGCTCTTTTGTGTTATCTTCCACTGGTGTTGACGTTTGCTCTTCTCCGCTGGTAGTAGTAGCTTCTCTTTCTGTAACATCTTTTTTCAAGAGGTTCGCAGTAAAGGCTGTAACTAGGGAACCTACGGCAATAGCGACGAAGAACATGAAGACGTTATCTACTGCGCCAAGCACTCCAACGATTGGTCCTCCGTGAGCAACGCGGTCTCCAACCCCTCCAAGCATGGCTATGACGGCACCTACCATAGCTCCGGCCATGTTACTTGGAATGACACGGAATGGATCTTGTGCGGCAAATGGTATGGCGCCTTCTGTAATCCCGAAGAGACCCATTGTGAAGGAGGCTTTTCCTGTTTCAATTTCAGTGGATGCGAACTTTTTCTTATTGATGAATGTGGCTAATCCCATTCCGATAGGTGGGATGGCGATAGCTGCTGCGATTGGGCCCATGATTTCATAGTTACCCTCGCCAATCATCGCTGAGCCGAATAGGAATGCTACCTTGTTGACTGGTCCACCCATATCAAAGGCAATCATTCCACCAAGGATAAGAGCGAGCAATACAGAACTTGTTCCTTGCATGCCTTCTAGCCAGCTTGTAAGGCTAACGAAAACCTGTGCGATTGGTGCTCCAATGAGTGTCACAAAAATAAGGCCAACTGCGAGCGACGCCAATACTGGGATCACAATGATTGGCATGATTGGCTGTACAACTTGAGGTACCTTAATCTTTTTAATCCAAAGTGCTACATAACCTGCTAGAAAACCGGCTACGATACCGCCAAGAAATCCTGCTCCTGCTTCACTTCCATAAAGGCTACCATGTGTGGCAATGTAACCTCCAACCATACCAGGAGCTAGTCCAGGACGGTCGGCAATACTATAAGCAATAAAACCGGCAAGGATTGGTACCATGAAGGAAAAGGATGCTCCACCTATGCTTTCAATGGTTTTCCAAAAAGAATCCTCTGGTATTTTAATGCCTCCAGCTTCCGAAACGCCTCCTAATGTTAAGGAAATAGCAATTAACAGTCCACCAATTACAATGAATGGAATCATATAGGATACACCATTCATTAGGTGGCGATAAAATGGGTTTTGGGTATCTTTTTCTTCGTTGTTTGAAGATGCTTCACTTTCTGAGCTTCCCTGATGAACGGTAGCTTCTCCTTGAATCATACGGTTGATTAGCTTTTCAGGAGAATTAATTCCTTCCTGAACACCTACGGCAATAACTTTCTTTCCAACAAAACGTTCTTTGTTTACGGTTTTATCGGCTGCGATAATGATTCCATCTGCTTCTTGTATATCTTGTTTCGTGAATTCATTTTCTACGCCGATAGACCCTTGAGTTTCCACTTTTATTTCTACGTTTAATTGTTCGGCAGCTTTTTGGAGGTTTTCTGCTGCCATGTACGTGTGAGCTATGCCATTTGGACATGAGGTAATGGCTAACAATTTCATGAGTTCTTCCCCCTTCGTGTATTTTTCGTTTTGTCTTTGTTATCGTTTACATTGTAAGTATAGCAACGAAAAGGGAATGAATAATGCGCTTTCATTACCGGAGACTGTGGAAAAACTGTCATTTACAACATTTCCCTATATATTTTTTAAGGAAGAAAGAAATGACATGACGTCTTGCTCTTTTGTTAAGGAGTCAATGACGGCAGGAGATTCGCTCCATGAAGATAGCTCCTCAAAAAGCTGCTTAGCCTCTGCTTGGTTGTTGTATCTGATTCCGAGTAGACAAACCATTTTCACCGTGCCTGTTCCCCATTCAATTGGTTCTTTTAACGTTGCGATGGCAATCGATGATTGATTAACGTATTCAGGGCTTCCGTGGGGGATAGCCAAAAGCCCACCAATATTCGTCGACGCGGATCGCTCCCGTTGAATGCAGCTTTCGATATACTCTTTTTGGACATAGCCTTTATCTTGTAATGTTCTAGCCAATTGTTCAATGATTTTGTAGCGATGATTGGCTTCTTGATGAAGAAATAGCAAGAACGGACTTGTGTATTGAAGCAAAATGGATCCTTCTCGCCTTTTTTTACTTGATTCATTAGGTCTGCGAAAAAATTGTTGTAAACGCTCTGTGTCTTTTTCTTCTAGTAGAGGGGATACCACTATAGAAGGTGTGTTTTCCACAGAAATCGAGGTGGTTGAAACGATACAATCTACCTCATTTTGCTTGAGATAACTGGTTACATCCGATTTAGAGATGGCGCTAATAACATGAACGGCAGGGAATTGCCTTTCTATTTTTGTACGCAATAGCTGAGACATCCCCATTCCCATGTGACAGACAATGAGAATGTTCTTTTTACGCTGTTTTTGAGAAGATAAACGTTCTATCGAAGCTTGAAAATGAAGAACAAGAAAGGCTATTTCCTCTTCAGGAATCGAAGCTGGAAGAGTTTCCTGTATGTCTTCTAAAGCGAATACCAGTTGATCGAACAAATAAGGATACATTTTCTTAATGTCATCAAGCATTGGGTTAGGTACGTCAAAACCGTAATCAAGTCGCTTTAGAGTTGTTTGCAAGTGAGTCTCCAAGCCAGCTTTTAAATCTTTATCCGTGTGAAAATTAATGCTAAATATGCTGCTTAGCTTCATCATCAATGTGTCCATGACATGATGGAGTAATGGATGCGTATCGTCTTCTTGCGACACAGAAGCAGTACTTCCATATCGTAATCGGCCACTTAGAATATGGAGCGTTAAATAGGCAATTTCATGTTCAGGGAAGTGGATGACAAATGGTTTCTCTAATTCTTCCAACATCTCTTTCGTCCATTGATATTCCTTTTTGTTCTGAAGGTTCGTTAATTCTTCCTTACTCAAGTGTATAGATTTACTCAACTTTATCCGTTTAATCGTAAATAAAATATGAAGGATTAGTCCTTCGACTGTTTCATCTGCATAAAATAGCTGATGTTTGTTCTGAAACTTCTCGAGTGCATTTCGAATGATAGAGATTTCTTGTCTGGAAAAGAGCTTCTCCATCATTAAGCTGTTCGTTTCTTCCTCATCTTTCTGGAAAGCTAGTAAGCGAGCTAAAGCAGCTCTCTTGTCTTTTTCCGTACCTTCTATCGTAAGACCAATTTTTTGCTTGGATGATAAGATTAAATGAAAGCCTTCAAGCCAAGAAGCAATCGAGTCCAATTCCCTTTTGATAATCTTATTTGATACGAAAAAAGTCGACGAAAGGCCTTTAATCGTTAGCGTTTTGTCTTCCATTAATAACTTGTAAGCCATATGCAGTTTTCTTGATTCTTCATCGAGTTCTTGCATTGGGTTACTCTCAGATAACTCTTTATAAAGTCTGGATGCTTCCTCGTTATCGATATGTAAAAAAACACCGTAACCAGGTTTTCGAATAATGGAAGCTGCCTCTGTATGTATATAGTTTTCGATTTGTTTCATATGATTGCGAATCGTCTTTTCGGAACAATCAAATTCATTTGCTAGCTCTTGCACTAATATGTATTGATTTGGGTGCATAAGCAGAAACAACAAAATTTTCGTTTGGATCGAGTTCATATCGTTACTCCTTTTTGTAGGAACATGGTCTTATCAACTTATATCATATTTTACAAGGAGATTGTAGGGAGGATTTGTGGGCAAGTCTACCGGAAGGCAATAATCAATGGTAAGAAACGTTCCTATATCATGCTTGAAAGAGTAGTCTTCCCTTCTGTACGAAATCTCCTTCAAAAAAAGGCCACGGAGGAAGCTCGTAGAATAAGTATAGTAAAGGTTTCGACATTTTATAATAGGAGAGGATCTACATATGGAAATCAAGCAAGGTGATGTTTTCACTTGGGAGCGTTCGTTTACTGTGGAAGAGGTGCTTCAGTTCGCTGAAATTACGGGTGATAAGGGAAGGCATCATATGGAGCGTAACGAAGAAGGGGAAGTAATGGTCCATGGTCTGTTAACAGCTAGTATTGGCACAAAAATAGGCGGGGACATGCATTATATTGCTAGAGAAATGGTGATGGAATATATTCGTCCTGTTTTTACTAGTGATACGATTTCGTGTGAAGTTACCATTACAAAGGTGAAAGAAGTGGAAGGATACAAAAACGTCGAAGTGCAATCTGTTTACCGGAATCAAAAGGGGAAAGAAGTGTTAAAAGGGACAAGTTATGGGATTATACGTCATTAACAAAAGCTCGGGGCGTCCGGTTAGCGACGTATATGCTGCGGCCCACACGACGTGGGTTGGTTCGATGTTGCTACGTGAGGTGGGCCTATAGGATGTAGGTCAGTTCGATGTTGCTGCACGATGCAGCGATTTTAATCGAACCTTCTTCAACCAAGAACTTCCCCTTTGATCTTTTTGAGATAAAGGCAACACGAAAACATGCGTGATTCGATGTTAACTTATCGTACGGAGGCGAGGGAAGCATACTAGTCGCTGGGCGCTGAAGCTGGATGTGGCTTCTATACTTAGTAAGTTATTTTTATTGCCCGCTACCTAATAAAAAAGGCGCTCCTATGTGAGGGAGCGCTTATCTAGCTTCAGAAAAATAACGGACAGAGACGGTAGAAAGTCGGTTATACCAGAATTGGATGCAAGGTCCAAATATAAATATAGTCAGAGCTGTACCGATGCCAACAGGTCCTCCAATGAGATAACTAATGAGGGTTACTGTTGATGCAATTAAGGATTGTGCTAATCCAATTTTTAATTTGAATCGTTGACTAATGGCTAAGAATAGTTCATCAACAGGAGCGCGGGTGAAGCCTGTTTGGATATATAATGCGATTCCAAAGCTTGCACAGATCATACCTGATAGAAAGGCGCTAATTTTTGTAAGCATAAACGCGTCTGTCAGGCTTAGATTTTGAAGAACAAATTCGAGCCAGAATGTAAAGAGGACACTCTCAATGATAATCGGAACAATAGCGCTCCATTCAATGGATTGTTTCTTCAAATAGGCATTCACGAGCACAATGAGAAACTGGAAAGAGGCGAACCAAAAACCTACTGTTAGTCCAATAAAGTCACTAAGGCCAACGTACAATGCTGACCAGAATCCTGCACCTAGAGCTGACTTAACAACGAGGGCGGTTCCGAAATAGGTGATGGTAATTCCAGTTAAATAAATCAGCATTTTCTTTAGTAGCATGGTGACACCTCCAGAAGTTGATTTTACTATAACCAGTAGTTATAGTAAGGGCGAAGGAGACTCGGATATGAACTTACATAAACTGAACTATTTTATCGAAATTGCCAAACAGAGAAGTTATACGAAAGCATCCAAAAAACTATATGTTTCTCAACCAGCTCTTAGTAAACAAATGAAGTTGTTGGAAGAAGAAATGGGATTTCCTTTGTTTACGCGTTCTGCTAAAGGCTTGGAGCTAACAGAGAAAGGATTATCCTTGTATCGTGATATTGAGCCCTTGTTGAATCAACTCGACCATGTCGTACATCAATATCAAAACCATGATACTATCCGATTTGGATCAACCCCGTTACTTAGCTCCTATTTTTTACATAAGCATTATCATAAACTTGAATACACGAACTTCCAAGTAACAGCCATAGAGGATGATAGTCAGGATTTAATTCCTCTGTTAAAAGCGAATGAAATCGACGCTGCCATTGTTCAAGATATACCATCTGTAAAAGGATTATCTTCTACGTTATTATTTGAAGATGAATTCTTGGCAGCTATACCGTCTAATTCTCCTATTGCTTCGCAGTCTTCTGTCACATTGGAAGAGTGTTTCACACAAAAACAAATCATACCGCCGAAAGGGACTTCTCTCCATGAAAAGCTCCAACATATTATGGCTAAGAATCAATTTAAAAGTGACGTTCTAGAAACGCATTATCAGGCAATGGCTGGTATTGTTTCGCTTGGAACTGGTATAGCATATTTACCAGAAATGATGGCGAAACAAATCGAGTATCGTGGTGTTACGTTTTTACCAATAAAAGGGCGCCCTCTAAAACGAGACATGTATTTATATGCCATTACTCCTTCTATGCTTGATTTTCTTTTTGATAAGTTATCGAATGAATCCTTCTAGTACTAGCATAACGTGGATGTAATGATGTTAGGTAATACTCAAAAGGAATAGTGTTATAACCTTAGGTTATAAAAGGTTTTCTGTTTTATATATAGAAGAGGAAAGGTGTAGATTTTACACAAATCATGGGGAGAGGGTGTTTGGTAGATGAAGATTGGACTAGTACGCCATGGTAGTACAGCATGGAATCAAGAGGGAAGAGCACAGGGGAGTTCAGATATTCCATTAGATGAAGAAGGGAAGCTTGGGGCTCGTAAGCTTGCCGATAGACTAGCAGAAGAACGATGGGATTTCATCTATGCTAGCGATCTAGCAAGAGCTGCTCAAACAGCTGAAATTATTGGAGAAAAAATTGGTGTAGAGGTGAGACAGGACCCTAGACTCCGTGAAGCAATTGGTGGTTTGATTGAAGGAACGACAGAAGAAGAGCGTATCGAAAAATGGGGACCCAATTGGAGAGAGCTTGATCTTGGAATAGAACGTGCGGATGTGGTTGTTTCTAGAGCACTTTCTATTTTTAAACAAATTCACCAACAGCATAAAGACATGCATGTGCTTATCGTTAGTCATGGTGCTCTAATTAAGCATTTGTTGCATGAGTTGCAGCCTGATTTTCAAATGGTGGAAGCACTTCGAAATAATTCTCTAACCATCTTGCAAGCTACTGAGCAAGGTTGGAAAGGGGACCTATATAACTGTACAAATCATTTACAGTAACGTCATTCACGTTAAAAAGATTACAATTTCATTAACATTTGGGATGTTGTCTAGACAACCATCAAAAACGTGGTAAAATTTAAAGGGAATACATAAAAGGGAGATTGTTAGTATGAAACTTTGGATGAGAAAAGTCTCCGTCATTCTTATTACAATTGTAACTCTCGGAATGTATAACCCTGTCCATTTATTGGATACAGAAGCGGCCGAGAAACACAAAGTTGACTCCTCAAATGAGGGCGTAAATGAAGGTCGGCTTACAACGAATGAAGAAGACGAGCATGAAGATGATATCGAAATCACGCTTCATGATGAATCAAGTGATGAATCAAGTGATGAAAATAACGAAAGCGATTACTTTATCAGTGCGATCACTGAACAGGCAAAAGAACAAACCGTTACGAAATTAGGGCCGAAAATCTATGATAAAGTAGAAGACGAGTTCACAACTCAAATCCTACCAGGTATTGAGCAAGTGGTGGAAGAATTATTGGTAGAAGCTAGTAAAGAAGAAGTACCTTACTATGAAATAACAGAACTAGCAAGCCCAGGATATGGGGAGAAAATCTTCAATCTTTATGACCACAAAGCAAAACAAGATGTGGCTAAATTCCATGTAAGACGCGATAATCGTCCTGGAGAGGGCCACTGGTTTAATTTTCATTACCATTTAAGCCAAGACAATTTCGAACAACATCATCCAATCGGAGAGATTTACTGGGATAAAAATACCCCACCGAAATGGATGGCATAAAAAGAGCTATAAGCACGATTTATCTTTTAAGAGATAAATCGTGTTTTTTTATGTTTTTGATCATAAATAGTAGCTTCATTATCTTGGAGACTAACTTTACTCACACTGAGATAGGTTATGCTCTCTTTGATCCTGCATATGCGCTCTTCGGAATGGTATATGCTCTCTCCGATCCTGGATATGCGCTCTTCGATATGGTATATGCTCTCATGCATCCCGCATATGCGCTCTTCAGAATGGTATATGCTCTCTCCGATCCTGGATATGCGCTCTTCGGAATGGTATATGCTCTCTCCGATCCTGGATATGCGCTCTTCGGAATGGTATATGCTCTCTCCGATCCTGGATATGCGCTCTTCGGAGTGGTATATGCTCTCTTCGATCCTGCATATGCGCTCTTCAAAATGGTTTACGCTCTCTCCGATCCTGGATATGCGCTCTTCGGAATGGTATATGCTCTCTCCGATCCTGGATATGCGCTCTTCGGAATGGTATATGCTCTCTCCGATCCTGGATATGCGCTCTTCGGAGTGGTATATGCTCTCTCCGATCCTGGATATGCGCTCTTCGAAATGGTTTACGCTCTCTTTGATCCTGGATATGCGCTCTTCGATATGGTATATGCTCTCATGCATCCCGCATATGCGCTCTTCGGAATGGTATATGCTCTCTCCGATCCTGGATATGTTATTTCAAGAGGTGTGAAGTCTACTAGTATTCTACCAATTTCATGAATAAAGAAAATAGATTGTTGTTCTCTTACATTCAAAAATAATCCCCCAGAGATTCAGCTAATCTCTGGGGGATTTACTTTACTCTTCTTGTTCCACAACAAGTTTGCCAATCATTTTTCCACTTTCTAGCGTTGCATGTGCCTGCCTAAGGTTTCTGGCATTCAACCCAGTTAAGGTTTGAGTCAATGTAGTCTTGATGTCTCCTTCATCTATTAGCTTGGCAACATGAGATAGGATGGTATGTTGTTCGATCATATCTTCTGTTTGAAAAAGGGATCTGGTAAACATAAATTCCCAAACGAAGGTGGCGCTTTTGTGTTGCAAAGCTGAGAGATTTAAATTTTCATCTGTTTCCACAATACTACAAATCTTGCCCTGAGGTTTGATAACATTAACCATCTCGTCCCAGTGGTGGGCAGTAGAATTTAAGCAGAAAATATAATCCACTTCCTTCATTTCAAGCCCTTCTAGTTGTGGACCAAACGAGTGATGATGATTGATCGTATAATCTGCTCCTCGATTTTTTGTCCATGTAATTGTTTCTTCCCTTGAGGCGGTTCCAATGACAGTTAAACCTGCCAAGTGAGCTAGTTGTGTAGCAATGGAACCAACACCTCCAGCAGCCCCAATGATGAGTATGGATTTACCTTGGTTAGCTGTTTTGTTAAATGGAATGTTTAAACGTTCGAATAAGGCTTCCCAAGATGTGAGTGTCGTCAATGGTAAAGCAGCAGCTTCCTGATAAGTCAATGTAGAAGGCTTTTGAGCTACGATTCGTTCATCAACAAGATGACATTCACTATTAGATCCAGGTCGCGCAATGGAACCTGCATAATACACTTCATCTCCTACTTGGAATAACGACACATCATCTCCAACTTCTTCCACAATACCCGCTGCATCATAACCTAGTATTTTTGGTTCGTCTTCCTCCTCTCCATTGGCACGAACTTTTGTGTCAACAGGATTTACAGAGACGGCTTTTACTCGAACAAGTATGTCATGTCCCGAAGCCTTAGGTGTAGGTACAGTTACATCAATCAAGCTTTCCTCCTCTGAAATAGGGAGGTGTTTATACAACCCGACCGCTTTCATATCATTACTCATGTTATCATCCTTTTTTTCATTCAATTATAGTCATGTCCTTTCAAAAATTCCACATCTCGTGGGGGGACAAACATCTCTATGGTTTAACAATAGGGGGGATTTCCCTCTTAAATAAACGTACTTATCGTCGACCTAAGTATCTCCGAGATGTATAATAAATATAACAGTAGGGAGGGGATGCGAGATGGTTCAACGTAAAAAGAAGAAATGGGTAAGGCGAGTCGTTATTGGAGTGCTGGCTTTGCTCATTTGTCTTGGGTTTACAGCATATGTATATTTGCAGCCATATGAAGCATCCCATCGTGCGATTGAAGCAATGAGTCCTTCTGACGAGCTATCTATTACCTCCCAAGAAGATTGGATTTTATTTCAACCGACTGATTCGGTAGGAACTAGTGTTATTTTTTATCCTGGAGGTCTTGTTGAGCCTGAGAGTTATGCCCCTCTAGCACGGGGTATAGCGAAACAAGGATATCCTACGTATATTGTCAAAATGCCACTCGACCTTGCAGTATTAGGAATTAATAAGGCTGAAAAAGTTATCGAACAACAAAATCATGAATCCTATATTATTGGTGGACACTCGCTTGGTGGTGCAATGGCAGGTCGATTTGCTTCCAACCATCAAAATGACATTGAGGGCCTATTTTTACTAGCCTCTTATGTGGATGAGGGGGGGAGTCTTGCTTCAACATCTATGCCTGTCCTATCCATTATAGGGTCAAACGATGGAATCATGAATATAGAAAAACTTGAAGAAGGAAAGCAATACGTTCCGAAAACGGCTACGTATCATGAACTAAGTGGAGGGAATCATAGTCAATTTGGAAGCTATGGTTTTCAAGAAGGTGATCAAAAAGCTACGATTTCTGAAGGCACTCAGATCAATCAAACCACTTCTTTTATTACCGATTGGATGACAACAAATCATTTAAAGTAACTTTAGTGTTAATCGGGGAAAAAACCTCCACTTGGAGGTTTTTTCTGTAACAGAGTATTATTGAGCAGTGTAGCCACCATCTACTAGCATGTTCGCTCCTACCATGAAGGAAGCATCGTCACTGGCGAGGAAACGAACAGCTTTTGCTATTTCTTCCGGTTTACCAAGACGACCTATCGGATGAGCTCCGACTAAACTTTGAACCGTTTCTTCGTCTGCGTTTTCTAGTATTGCTGTTTCTACATAACCTGGGCATACTGCGTTCACTCGGATGTTATTCTTCGCATAGGTTACACCTAAGGATCTGGTTAAGTTCACAACGCCACCCTTCGCAGCAGCATAGGAAGTTACAGCAGGTTGGCCGACGTGACCTAATATAGAAGCGTTATTAACAATTGCTCCACCTGTTTCCTGGCCTAACATCTGATCAATGGCATACTTATTTGTTAAGAAAACTCCATTTAAGTTCACATCTAATAGATTCTTCCAGCTTTCATAGGATAGTTCGTGTGCTGGGGTAGCATCACCAATACCAGCATTCGCAAATAAAATATCAACCGAACCAAATGTATCTACCGTTTGGTGGATCAATTGTTGGACATCTTCTTCAGCTGTAACATCAGTTTTCACAAAAAGAGTCTCAAATCCTTCCTCCTGTAACGTATTGGCTAGTTCTTGCCCTCGTTCATTTAAGTCCGCTATAACTACCTTTGCACCATGGTCACAAAATTCACGAACGGTTGCTTCCCCAATACCACTAGAGCCCCCAGTTACAATTGCTACATTATTTTTTAACGTCATCAGAATTCCTCTCTTTCATTCTTGTTATCTTTTAGGACGCTCCCATTCCACCATCAATGCGATACTGGCTTCCTGTGATAAACTTACTTTCATCGGAAGCTAGAAATAGAACTAAATTTGCTATATCCGTACTTTCACCGTAACGCTGTAATGGGATAGCGGAAGTTTGTTGCTCATGAACTTCTTCTCCGTGTCCTGGGTTCATACCTTCTTCTAGAGATCTCATCATTCGACCTTCTACTGGAGAAGGATGGATGGAGTTCACTCGTATATGATCATTAGCTGCTTCAAGTGCAGCTGTTTTCGTAAGACCTACAACCCCATGTTTAGAAGTAACATATGGAGAGACGCCTGGGCTGCCCATCAAGCCTGCAACGGAGGAGGTGTTGATGATACTTCCTGATTGATTTTTCATCATGGTTGGAAGGACGTGTTTTAATCCTAGGAACACACCCAATACGTTCACGGATAGAACGCTTTCAAAATTTTCAACGCTTTGTTCGGTTATTGGTGCTACTTCGCCTTCAATGCCAGCATTGTTAAAGAATACATCAACTTTGCCAAACCGGTCGAGTGTTTCTTGAACATAGTTTTGTACGTCTGCTTCTTTAGAAACGTCAGCTTGAATCGTTATTAGTTCATCAGGATTTTCTAGTTCTGCTTTAGCCTCTTGGAGAGCTTCTTGATTTATATCGACAATAGCTACTTTCGCTTTTTCTCTTAGAAACGCTCGGGCTACTTCTTTACCGATTTCCCCACTACCACCTGTCACAATTGCTACTTTATCCTGTAAACGTGCCAATGTGAAACACTCCCTTTTCTGATAATTCTTCCCATTTGGTGTATTCCTTTATAGCAAAGCAATAAAACCTATCAACTATCTCCAACGAGGGCTAGTGATCACCTTTGGGTGAGGACTTGGCGTGAAGGGTATTCACCATAAAAATTAGTAATGCTGTACCACTTATAAAGTGATACAGCATTACTTTTCGTTAAGGATATATTTTTACGATGCTAGTTTTTCAAAATCTATCACTAAATCATAGAAGCGAGGTTTTTCTTCCAGATAAGGAACATGGTTGCTCTCTTGAAAAATGTATAAAGCCGAGTTAGGAAGTCGGTTAAAGATTTCTTGCGAGTATTGAACAGGGCATTGCGTATCAAATTGCCCGCAATAAATGTAGGTTGGTACTTGTACATCATGTAAGGATTGTCTTACGCAATAGGTTGGTAACTCTTTAGAAATATAATAGTTTAATCGTTTTGGCACAATTTGCGCATTATTTGATGAAGATGCGTAATAGTACGTGTATAAGTCAGGGCGGAAGAGGGATAAAAGTGTCCATTCCTTTTCTGCCTGTGCTTTCTCTTCTAATTGACTACCTGTAGCATTCAAGGTTTCCAAGATTTCTTGTATTTTCGTGAAGTGCTCGTTTTTTTGAGAATAGATACTATCTGGATGATCTTTATAGTCATTGGAAGCTGCAGCTCCTCCAACTAGCATCTTGGTTAACGAGTTAGGAAAGTGTACTGCATAGGTTAGGCCTAGCATTCCACCTGTTGAATTACCGGCAAATGCCCATGATGTAAGATTTAGATGCTCTCGTATCGCTTCTAAATCTTTAACGGTCTCTTCCATGCTTAATTCTTCTTCTGATTCAACCTTCGATGAGTTACCTGCTTCTTTTACATTTACAAGGAATACTTGAAAATGATTTGAAAATTGCTCAGCAAAGTCATATCCATTTTTGTTAAATTCCGTACATAAATGAGTAATACATAGTGGTTCGCCGCTTCCCTTTACAAATACTTCAAATGTTCCTCTGTTCGTTTCAACCAGTTGTTGTTTCCACATCCGTATCTCCACCTTTGTAAGTAGTCCCTATCGGGTATTTTGGATTCGCTGAAACTAAGCTTTTAGGTTCACTATTCCCCCACCGTATGCAATCGTCATTTTAAGAATATTTTTATATTTCTACTATACTGACGATTGAGTCGGGACAAAGGTTTCAGTACGAATGACATGGATTATTTTTACATGGGACACGTGTTAACGATAAACATTTTCTTCGCAGAATAGGCGGCCTACACGACGTAGGTTGGATTCGATGTTGCTGCGTGACGCAGCGATCTTAATCGAACCTTCTCTAAATCACTGTTGTCCAGTTAGTACGTCGCTAACCGGGCGCTTGCGCTTTTGTCACGTCCAGCTCCAGCGCCCAGCGACTAGCAAACTTCCTGCCCCTCCTTACGATAAGTCAACATCGAATCGCTTGCGCTCTTCGTGTTTCCTTTATCTCATACGGAGCCGTCCAGTTAGTACGTCGCTAACCGGGCGCTTGCGCTTTTGTATCATCCATCCGATTGATAGGAATAGTGACAGTAGAAATGTAATAACAAGAAACTTGAAATAAGGTGGGTAATACGTAAAGGAGATTGTATTTTCACCCTTTTCTAGCTCCACACCTAAAAAGGCATAATTTGCCCTGCGTATATCTTTCGTTTCTCCATTCACCTTAACGTGCCAGCCTTTCTCATAGGGGACTGGAATAGTCAAGAACTGGTCGTTCTGCTCATTGTTCAACTGAATGGTAATGTCATTTCCGTTCACTGAGACTTTCTGTGGCTGACCATTTCTTTGTTGTGCTGCCTGGTCTAATACGGAGTAATCTTGATGATATAGTTCTAGATCGTTAAGCGTGTAACTACCTTCAGGGACACGAATCGCCATTTGTTGATTTTTTGGTACGCGAATGGTTATATCATTTTTCCCAGTTCGATAAAACGATTCACGAGATTTTCTCGACGTTCGGAAATCGTTCACGTGAAGTGGAAACCATGGCGCCTCTTTCACGTTATTTTTTAGATGAAACGAAACGTATAGATCATTCGCTTCTTTTGGTAAGGAGGATAAATTGATGTTAATTCCACCTGTTTCGGAGGTAATATGTAACTGACCATTTTCATACGTACCCCCGACTGCTTCTACTTCAGCTTGATCCATTAGGTTGGGTAATGCTGTCAGAGTAGGGTGGTCTGTCTGAACGTTAGGCAAAATGATTCCTTTAAGCATTGCGTGCTCTCTTTCAACCATGGAGCGATCTTCCATCGACTCTTCATTATATATCTGACTAGACGTACGAGCGAAAGGTAGGGTGTTCGTATTACGATAGACCTGATAGTTTTCGCTCTCCATATATGGTTTGAATCCGTATGGAATGTTCCGGTCTGGCTCTTTTTGAGTGATGATGTATTTACCGCGTAGTAGGCTATACAAATTGGCGCGATTGCCAAATCCCGAATAGCGGCTGATACTTTCTTGTTTCATATCTATCTCAAGTTTCTCATAATACCAGAACAAAACATTTCGATTTAAAATACTAGAATAGACACTGGTTCCATTGAAATCTTGAATGATAGGTACATTGTTTCGATCATCCGTCCCTTTCCAATCGATACGGAAAAAGGACTTGTCCTGTTGTTGGATGCGATTAATTAATTTTTGCTGTTCTGAGGAATGATAACCACCACTCAAAATGTATTCTTTGGTTGTTTTTTCTACTTCTCCACCTTTATAAAGCTTGTCAAACTGATACGTATTCATCATACCTGCATTAGCTAGTAAGACGATGACACATGCTGAAAGCCATATTTTTCGTTTGTAGGCACTGATGAAAACAAAAGCTCCTATAACGATAATCGTTTGAACCAACATGTATTGATCAAATATTGTTCGGATGGCATAGCTTTGATCAAGCAGGGCAAATGCTCCATAAGCTAGCACTGCTAATAGAATCGAAATGAGGATGTGTCTTCTCTTTATGTAATCTTTCAGCTGTATTCCAGCAGCTACCATACCTCCAGCCACAAAAAAGCCGAGGTATTCAAATCGATGCCTTGGAGCGGAGAATCCATTAAAGACACTACCCATAAACGGACTGAAATGAAAAAGAATAAACAATAACGTTAAGGCAGCAAAAAATCGAAACAGATGATGCTTATACAAGGAGAATACGAACAGGAATAGCACGACAACAGTAGATAGCAAAAACGTACGACTATCGAGCAACATATTATCAGAAAAGTCGATAGGAGGTCGTTCTTGATTAAAAGCCGGCCGGTAATTTTGAAAGTAAGCATAGATGGTCGGTACAAACGCTATCGAACCGATTCCGAAACCAAGTAACCCTGATATGCCAAATTGCTTTATTTGTTGAAGCTTAGAAGTTTCCTTCTTTTGTAACGGAATGAACCAGCGAATCAGTATGTATATGCCGACAAATAACAGATTAATAAAGGCAAAATAAAAGTTGTTGAAAATGATGGCGGCAATCGCAATAATAAACCAGCCTGGCTTTTGTTCGCGGATGATTTTTTCTATACCAAATACAAGTAACGGTACAAACAGAAAGGCATCAGCAAAAAACTCCCAGTAGGTGACGTGTCGAAAATAAATGACACTAGCTCCATAAAGAGATGCTCCTATAAAAGCTGGGATCGTCCTGATAGAGAAATAACGAAATACCATAGTCGTTGCTATGATGACGAGAGACATTCGAATAATGCTAGTGAATATGGTAGCTTGAGCCCAAAACAATACATCTGGTGAGTCAATGATATGAAGAACCTCAAGCAAGTACACA
Source organism: Pontibacillus yanchengensis (assembly GCF_009856295.1). Lineage (NCBI taxonomy): Bacteria > Bacillati > Bacillota > Bacilli > Caryophanales > Bacillaceae > Pontibacillus > Pontibacillus yanchengensis. The sequence continues at coordinate 503,284 of NZ_WMEU01000003.1, forward strand.
ACTATGATTGTAAGTATAAAAAAGAGGTTCGTTGAAAAATAATAGCCGAGCTGACCGAAAAAACCTCCACCAAACCCAAACTCAAGTGAGTAAAAGAAGTTGCCACTTGTATAGTTTTCATAGATCAATTGTTTAAAGGGGAGCATTTGATTCAATCCATCATTAGGTCCAGCCATATAACTGCCTTCCATCCATTGTTGTAAGAAAAACAGATGAGAAAGCGTGGCAATAACCAGACTAAAAAATAGAAGGGATAAGAGTTTACGTTTGTTCATTAGAGACCACCATTTATTGCTTTAATATTTTACTTGTAACGATAAAGGTAATGGGTACTGTGAAAAAAACAGCTACGATTGGGGCTATATTACTATTCCAACCGAAGCCATCTACAAAAATAAATACTAGTAAGGAAGAGGTGGAGACATTCACCACTTGCGTCAATGGAAACTTTAGAAATTTGGAAAGGGTTGGTTTTACTTTATAAGTGAAATATGTATTCAGAAAAAAGGAAATAACAAAACTTATGAGAAATCCAGTAATGTGTGACACCATATAATGAAGGTGTAGAATGTTGTGGAGGAATAAGAAGACAATATAATAATTGACGGTATTCATTCCTCCTACAATAATAAAGCGCGTTAATTCAGTATTGAGAGATCTGATCATTTGCATCATGTATATTCGTTTCCTTTATAAGATAGTGTGGGCGTTGTTTTACTTCATTGTAGATGCGACCTATATATTCTCCAATCACACCAAGGCTTACGAGCTGTACTCCTCCTAGGAAAAGAATCGCTGAAATGGTACTAAAATAACCAGGGACATCGATGCCAGTACGTATAACTTCAATGAACATGACAGTTATATAACCTAATGACAATAGCAATATGAGTAACCCTGTATATAAGCAAAGGCGAAGCGGCTTCGTATTAAAGGAGACGACACCGTCAATGGCATAGTTCAAGAGATTCGAAAAGGACCATTTCGAGTCTCCGGCCTGGCGACACACATTTTCATAATTAATAATTTTTTCCTCATACCCAACCCAGGAAAATAGACCTTTTGAGAAGCGGTTGGCCTCACTTAATTTCAAGACATCATTCACAACGTTTCTGCTGAGTAGACGAAAATCTCCCACGCCATTCTGCAAGGTTACATCAACTAACATATTGATGATTTTGTAGAACATCGTAGTGAGGCCTTTTCGTATTCTTGACTCACCATTTCGATTGCGGCGAGCGATAACTTGATCATATCCTTCTTCAAACCCCTGAATCATCTCAGGGATAAGGTGGCTCGGATGTTGAAGATCTGCATCCAAAATAATAATAGCATCACCATTAGCTTTTTGTAGCCCTGCTAGTAATGCTGCTTCTTTCCCAAAATTACGAGTAAACGATATATATTTTACTCGAGGGTAGGTAGCTGCTAGCTGCTGAATAGATGTTAGGGTTTTATCGGCACTACCATCATCAATGAAAATGAGCTCATAATCATAGTCAAGGTGGGACATATCCTTATGAATTGAGTCATAAATCAGTTCTATATTTTCTTCTTCGTTATATGAGGGGAGGATTAAGGAAATTAACGATCCATCCATACTCTATACCTCCAGATTATCTCCAGTTTATGAAACAGGAATGTGTTGTATAAAAATGGTAAAAAAGTTTCTTCATTCTATTTTACCTCTACATCCTTCCCGAATCTACTATTCTTTAATCATAGATTATCGGAAAAAGGACTTCCTTCATAAATTGGTTCGACACTGGTTAGGTAATAGATGCTAGAGTCTAGTGCTATGGACCTTATCATAACGTCATGGGGAATCTATAAGATGAGAAGAAAAGCAATAAAGATAATCGTTAGGATGAAAAAAATGATATAAATGATCGATAACATTTGAATACTTGAATTATGTTTTACATTTGTTTGAGATGTTAGATTTGATTCCCCTTTGTCACCTTCTTTGGCATATTTGTCAGAAGTCTTATTTACAACTTTTCCTACATAAAGAGTGCCTATTAGCGAAGCAATGGAGATGACAATAATAATGCCATATAGAATCGGATACATAGTAGTTACCTCCTTACAGATGGATTTGTTTTCATTATAATAGATATAAGGAAATATTGAAAAAAATAGGTTGCTTCTAAGGGAGATGAATATGGAAACGTTAAAAGTATTTAATGAGCATAGACAAGAAACTGGTGTTGCATCTAGAGAAGAAGTCCACCAAAAAGGCCTGTGGCACGAAACTTTTCAGTGCTGGTTTGTAAGTGTCGAAGATGGGAAGCCTTATGTCTATTTACAAAAAAGAAGTTCAACAAAACAAGATTTTCCAAACTTATTCGATATTACAGCAGCAGGCCATTTACTTTCACACGAAACACTTCAGGACGGTGTGCGAGAAGTGGAGGAGGAACTAGGCTTGTACGTTTCTTTTGATGAGTTGTACTCAGGAGGAATCAAAATCGACCCAGTAACTCTCGGGAACTTTGTCGATCGAGAATTTGCTCATGTATTTATCTATTTTTGTGAAAAAGATATTCACGACTTCACCCTACAACAAGAAGAAGTATCAGGTATGATAAAAGTAGAATTGAGTGAATTTAATCAGTTATGGGAAGAAAAGGTCGACCAAATCAAGATTACAGGGTTTGTAGTAGACGAAGAGGGCAAAGCGGAAGAATTAGACGAGAGTGTTGGACGAGACGCCTTCGTTCCACATAGTAAGGAGTATTATCAAGAGATTATTCAGGATATGTACGATTGTTTGGAGGAAAAGTGGAAGTAGGGGGGATCGGCGTTGATGTGGTTCCTGGATTTTAGGTAGAACTGGATTGTAAAGAGAGAGGACCAGTGCCATATCGAGGTAGAACTCACGCATATCCCACTGGAAGCTACGCATATCGAGGGGAAACTCACCCATATCTTGCAATTCATTCAAGCAAAAAAGCGAACCCACTAAAGGGTTCGCTTTTCTAATCGTCTAGGAAACTATAAATGGGTTAAGTTTGTGGATAACTTTGATAAAGTGAAGTGGCCACGTCCAGCTCCAGCGCCCAGCGACTAGTATGCTTCCCTCGCCTCGTACGATAAGTTAACATCGAATCACGCATGTTTTCGTGTTGCCTTTATCTCCTACGGAATCGAACGAACCTACATCGTGTAGGCCGCAGCATTTACGTGGCTAACCGGGCGCTTTTGTTCTTCCATTACACTTGATTACTCTTCAATCCTTCTTCATGCAAGGTTAAAGCTTCATCTAGCTTCGTAATGCCTTCTTCTATTTGTTCTTTTGTAATGGAGAGTGGTGGAATCATGCGGATGACTTCTGTTTTGTTGCCGCAGAAGTAGAACAGTGCTCCTTTTTCTAAAGCTAGTTCCAGTATATTCATTAACCCATCGCCATCTGCTTGTTTGGTTACAGGATCGACGACTTCGATTCCAATCAATAATCCTATGGAGCGGATATCACCGATGGATTCGTGTTTTTCTTTTAGCTCATGAAGGCGTTCGGTAGCATATGCTCCCACTTCCTTTGCGTTTTGAGGAAGGTTCTCTTCTTTTAATACCTCAAGGGTAGCTTCGGCTGCTCGACATGCTAATGGGTTTCCGCCAAACGTTGTCGCATGAGATCCAAGTGGCCATTGCTGCATTAATTCTTTAGATGCAACGGTTGCACCTAGTGGAAGACCGGATGCCATGGCTTTGGCGATCGCCATAATGTCTGGTTCAACGCCAAGTGCTTGGGAAGCAAACCATTCACCAGTACGTCCAAAGCCTGTTTGTACTTCGTCAAAGATTAATAGAATACCATATTCATCACAGATTTCACGTATTTTTTGAAGCCATTCTTTCGGAGGGATGATATATCCACCTTCGCCTAAAATGGGTTCCAGTATCATGCAAGAGACTTCATCAGGTGTAACTTGATGCTCGAATAAATTCTCGACGTCTTTCTCGAGTTGTTTCACACAATATTCGCCAACATCCTCACCCTCTGGACAACCTTTCACATCTGCATAAGGTAGCTGGTACGTTAATCCATTCGGTTGCATAAACTTACGATATTTACTCTTCGAAGTACTAACACCAAGTGCTCCCATCGTACGACCATGGAAACCACCGGTAAAGGAAATGACATAAGGACGTTCCTTCACATGTTTTGCTAATTTAATAGCTCCTTCAACAGCCTCGGTACCACTATTACCGAAGAAGAAACAATCCAAGTCACCAGGAAGTACTTCAGCAAGATCATTTGCATATTGCAGTATCGATTCATACATAATGACACCAGAAGGACCATGCAACAATTCGTCTGCTCCTTTTTTGACTGCATCCACGACTTTCGGGTGACGATGCCCGACGTTTGTTACCGCAATCCCGGAACTAAAATCAAGGTATTGTTTACCATCCGTTCCGTAATAGTAGCAGCCTTCTTCTTTTTCTACAGGTAAGTTAGGAAAGTCTTTTGCCATAGTTGGAGCGAGAAAATCGCTCATGTTGTTATATAGATGTTGCCACTCCATTTCTAGTCCTCCTTGCGGGTAATAGTACTTCTTCTTTTAGCCACGTCTAAATGCGCGCCTTGCGCTTTTGTTCATTATAAAAGCCAATGTGCCATTAGTGTAATGATTGGTAGTGTAATAATCGTACGTTGGATAAATATAACGACAAGTTCCCAGAATTTGATTGGGATTTTGGATTTTAATAAAAGGACGCCTATTTCAGACATATAAATCAGTTGTGTAATCGATACGCCAGCGATGATGAAACGAGTTAATTCACTCTCGATATTTTTCCCGATAACGGCTGGTAGGAACATGTCTGCAAAACCTACAATCATAGCTGGTGCTGCTGCACTGGCTTCAGGGATGTTCATCCATTGTAGCACGGGAACGATAGGAGCAGACAACCATGTGAAAATTGGCGTGAATTCAGCTAGAATCAGTGCTACTGTACCGAGTGCCATCACAATAGGCAATAAGCCGAACCAAATGTCTAATACGTTCGTAAATCCTTTTTTAAATACATAGCCCAAGCTGTTAACGGAGTTTGCTTTTGATACAGCAAGTTCCGTGCCCCATTTCATAATGGACTTGCCTTCTGGCACATCTTCAGAGATTTGCTTCCCAACTGGTTCATGATACGTCTTTTTCTTTAAAGATAGTGGTGGAATACGAGGCATGATAATTGCTGCCACGATAACAGCTATCGTAATGGAAAAATAGAATGGAACGAATAAGTGCTCAAGTCCAATAAAGCTAATAACAACAAGACTGAATGCAATAGAGTTAATCGAGAAGTTCGACGCAATGACAGATGCTTCCCGTTTGTCATAGTAACCTTGTTCATATTGTTGTGTCGTAATTAAAACACCTACAGGTCCTGCTCCCATCCATGATGCAGTGGCATCGATAGAAGAACGGCCTGGTAGAGTGAATAGTGGCTTCATAATTTTACGTAATAGTGTTCCTACGAATTCCATCAAACCAAATTCCATTAAGAATGGCATTAACAGAGCTGCGAACAAAAACCATGTCGTAAGTACAGGGATTAAGGAATATAAAACGGTACCTCCACTTGCCTGAGACCAAATCCATTCCGGTCCTAACTGGAAAAGGGTCAAAATGGCCAATAACGCTCCTAGTAAACGCAAGCTCGTCCACAATGGAGAGATCGAGAAAAGTTGCTGGAGGATTGGTTTGTCCATCCAAGCAGGCTTCATCGTTACTTGCACTAAAGCTAGAATGGAAGAAACAAGAATCAATGTTGTCATAATCGCTGGTAGTTGACTAGATAGTAGTCCTTGAACAGATTCAGCTAATATCCCTACTCCTATTGTAATTTTTCCTTGAAAAGGGAGAGGGACTAAGAATAGTAGAATCCCAATAATGGAAGGGATTAGAAATTTTAAGTGACCTGATTCTACTATGGATTTCTTTGGTGAGGAATGGTGGGCTATTGTTTCTTCATTCATTTGTATAAACCTCCTGTACGTCTAATTACTGTTGTTGATAAATATACATGATTATGATTTTTTATGCAATGGAAGTTTTAAATAAAATGATGAATCTATTACTTATGTAAAATATAGTTAATGGAGCAGTGGATAACCGTAAATAGTTGTTTTCATTCTTTATCTTGTGATACGTTTTGATAGAGGAACTGTATAGGAAGGTAGAAGGTGGATAGAAATGAAAAAAATATTTGGTTTTCTATTGCTAGCTATGTTCGCTTACGTTCTGTATTCTGGCTATTCGATGTGGACGTATTCCACGAACTATCCTCCGGAACATACCGATGCGGCTATTGTCCTTGGGGCAGCAGCCTATCATGATGACCCTTCCCCTGTATTTGAAGAGCGGATTAAACATGGATTGAAGTTGTATAAAGACGATTATGTTGATAAGCTCGTTTTCACAGGTGGGAAAGGTTCAGGAGCAGCCTATGCAGAGGCGGAAGTTGCCAAAATGTATGCCATAGAGCATGGGGTTCCTGAAAGTGATATTGTGATTGAAACATCCTCCACAATCACAGAGGAAAATTTAAAAAACGCAAAGTCAAAAGGGGATACATCAAAAATAGACTCATATACAATCGTTAGTGATCCTTTTCATACCAAACGAGCTTTAGCAATGGCCCATAATCTAAATATGGACGCAATCGCTTCCCCTACAAAGACTTCAAAGTATAAAAGCCTCGAAACGAAGGTGCCTTTTTTCCTTAGAGAATGGGCGTTTTATTTAGGGTACGAGGCAGCTTCCTTTATACGTTGAATTGACAATTGTGGAAGCAATACAGTATGATAAAAACAGAAATAAAGACAAATCATTATTCAATCAACTCTCAATCCAAGGAGTATGTTTTATGAAGGTTATTGTTCTTAACTAACACGTAATTTAATACGGTCTCAAGAAAGTGCAAAAGCTTACTGCAAGGTAAGCTGGGTTTGTTATACACTTTTTTGAGTAGTTAAGAACAATGAATCATAGCAAAGCAAATTGGGTTACTGAAACGCTATGGCATATGTGTCATAGCGTTTTTTGTCTTCTGGTAGAAATAAGGGTGGATATCTATCCCGCCTTATTCATAACTAGAGTCGCGTACCAACCAAGCGATTGAATAATGAATCGCCTAGGCTAAGCTGCAATGATCACATTCATTGCAGCTTTTTTATTTCATACACTAGGAAATTATAAAATTCAATGCTTGTGTATAACTAAAAAAAGAAGTGGCCACGTCCAGCTCCAGCGCCCAGCGACTAGCAAAATTCCTGCTCCTCCTTACGATAAGTCAACATCGAATCGCTAGCGCTCTTCGTGTTTCCTTTATCTCATACGGAGCCGTCCAGTTTGTACGTCGCTAGCAGGGCGCTTGCGCTTTTGTTCTTTTTTTATTAAATAAAGTAACTAGGCTTTTGTCTGCCCCAAGGCTTGCCGTGCGGTGAGTTTATAAAATGATATGTATAAAATAGGAGGAACTGAAATTGAATCAATATGCATTTCAGGCATTAGAATGCGATTGGGTATTAAATGAAGTTGCCCACTATGCATTAACGAGTAAAGGAAAAGAAACGATAATATCGCTTGAGCCGTCTCTTCATACAAAACAAATTGATCGTTGGTTAGAAGAGGTTAGTGAAGCGGTACAAATATTAGATATAAGTTCAAGTGTCCCAATTCATAGTTTGGATGATGTAACAGGAATGTTGGAGTATGGCAAGAAGGGGATGTTTATTAGACCGGATCAATTCAAGAAGCTAGTATCATTTCTTGACCATTGCTCCAAATTAAAGCGATTTATGAAGGATAAAGGATATATTGCTCCGACGATTGCTACCTATGCAGATTCAATTGAAGATCTGAGTGACTTGGAAGCTGATATTCAAAGTTGTATTCGGCACGGGCAGGTAGATGATTATGCATCGAAGGAGCTAGCTAAACTACGCAAACAAATTCACGCGCAGCTAACCAAGTTAAAAGACAAAATCCATCATCTCGCCAAGTCTAAAAAGCTATCCACCTATTTGCAGGAAACCGTTGTAGCTGAGAAAAATGGTCGCTTTGTCGTTCCTATTAAATCAAGCTACCGAACGAAAGTGAAAGGAACTGTCATTGACTCGTCTGCTTCAGGAGCTACGGTTTTCATTGAACCAGAAGAGATTACAACTATGCAGGAAGAATTAGAAATGCTTCGCTTAGCCGAAGAGCGAGAGGTGGAGCAGGTGCTTTATTATTTAACTGCACTTGTATTAGAGCGAGAGCATGAGCTGAGTGTGGCTGTTGAAACGATGCATCAATATGATGTCATTTTTGCTAAGGCTCATTATAGTAAGCAACTAAACGCTGCGCCTGCCACTATAAATGAAGACTATACAATTGACCTGAAAGAAGCTCGACATCCACTCCTTGGTGATCAAGCTGTCCCATTGACCGTGTATCTAGGATCTGACCAATATGCACTAGTCATTACAGGACCGAATACGGGAGGTAAAACTGTTACATTAAAAACGATTGGGCTGTTAACGTTTATGACGCAGGTGGGATTGCATATTCCCGCAGAAAAGGGAAGCTCTCTCCATTTATTTCATGATATTTTTGTCGACATTGGAGATGGTCAAAGTATTACAGAGAACCTGAGTACGTTTAGCTCTAGACTGGTGAATATCATTCATATACTGCAGGAAGCGAATGACCATAGTTTAGTCTTACTAGATGAATTAGGTTCTGGAACAGATCCTACAGAAGGTATGGGGCTTGCGACAGCCATATTAGACCAACTGTATCAAAAGGGTTCAACGATTTTTGCGACCACGCACTATAATGAAATGAAGGATTTTGCAGAGGAAAAAGAAGGCTTTCTCAATGGTTCGATGGAGTTTGATTTAGAAACCTTACGCCCAACGTACCGATTGTTGTTAGATACGACGGGAAAAAGTCAGGCTTTCCAAATTGCTTTGAAACTAGGGATGCACCCTGCGATTATTGAAAAGGCTCATTCCATATCGTATAAAGAAGATGCATCTTATTCATCAGCAGATACAGATACAAAGCAAAGTGATTTGGCAAAACAAGTTGCGGTGAATCGATATGCAAGACAATCATCAACCAAAGAAAAAGCAAAACTGGAGGATCGCATCCCTCACTATGATATGGGAGATAACGTTACGGTTCTAGCTACAGGTGAGACTGGCATTGTCTATAAAGGACCAGATAAAAAGGGAAATTATCTTGTTCAAATTAAAGGAGAAAAACAAACACTAAACCACAAGCGCATCCAATTGCATATACCTGCTAGAGATTTATATCCAGATGATTATGATTTTGATATCATCTTCAAATCTAAAGAATATCGAAAAGTACGGAAACAATTAGATCGTAAGCATGTAGAAGGGGTAACGTTAGAAGAAGAAGATTGAAGCATGAAGAGCCTAGAAGAGGGGTACCCTCATTATAGGCTCTTTTATTAGGTATCATAAAATAGGTATGATACGTTCATTATAGGAAGATTAGCGAAATGTATGGAGGGATAACATGAAATATGCGGTAGTAACTGGTGTCTCAAAAGGATTAGGGGCTTCTGTTGCACAAAGGAAATAGCCAAGAAAAATGAGGTTTCCTATACACATTATGCTTGTGATTTATCATCGGTTGAAGATCTAGAGCGTGTATTCACACTCATCATAAACCATATACGCGATAATCAACCTGAAGGTATTTACGTTGTGAATAATGCAGGAGTTGTAGAACCGATTGATCATGTAGGTGCTTTAGAATCAGGAAAAGTTGTTCAACATGTGCATGTTAATCTCATTGCCCCTATGCTCATTACGAATCTTTTCTATAATAAAGTGAGTGAGACTCCTGTAACAATCGTGAACATTACGTCTGGTGCTGCCAACAGGTCTGTGTATGGCTGGAGTGTGTATGGTAGTACAAAAGCAGGATTGAACTACTTCACAGAAACAGCTGCAAGTGAACAGGAACAACGAAATGGTCTTCATACTTCCATTGCGTTTAGTCCGGGTGTAATGGATACAGATATGCAGGAAGATATTCGTTCTTCTTCTGAAGACGCCTTCGCTGATGTAGACAAGTTTAAAGAATTAAAGGAAAAGGGAATGCTGCGTGACACGAATGTAGTTGCTCAGGCTCTACGAAAACTTTTATTTAAACAATCATTAGAGAACGGACAAGTGTACCATGTAAACGACTTACTAGACGAATGAGGTGAACGGAATGAGTTTGAACGAATGGTTCGATAAAGGTATGACACCACAGGAATACGTAAGTTCCATGACGAAGAACCAAGATAACTTGATGCACGTATATAATCATTTTACGTTACCAGAAGATCAACGTTTCTTTGACAAGGTAAAAGAGCAGAATCTTCGAGTAGTTGTTCTCACGGAAGATTGGTGTGGGGATGCGATGTTAAACATTCCTATTCTATTAAAAATTTCCGAGCAGACGAATATGGATGTACGATTACTCAATAGAGATGAGAATTTGGAATTGATGGACCAATACCTAACAAATGGTTCCTCTCGTGCCATTCCCATTTTTATCTTTATCAATGAAAAAGGGGAGGAAGTTGCTGTTTGGGGCCCTCGTGCTCCAGAGTTACAACAACTCGTAGACAACGGACGCGAAAACCTACCAAGCAAAGATAATCCTATTTTTGAGGAAAAGCAAAAAGAGATGATTTTATTTCTAACGAAAGCGTATCGGGAAAACGAGGAACTATGGTCCCATGTGTATAATAGTATTAAGTCGACGCTAAAATAATAAGTAAAGCTCCCAGTATTTGTTTACTGGGAGCTTTGTTGTGAGGAATTTTTGTAAAGCTGTGTTTATGGGTGGTGCTAATTTTTTATGAGATATCTTATTCCATATAAGAGGCATTATGTAAAATTGCAGCAAAAAGAATAATAGGAAGTCCAGAAGAACCAGCACTCGCCACTGTGGCTCCAATTAAAGGGCCAAGAACACCACTTAGGTTTACAACCCAGTAATTATAGCTGAACACCTTTTCTGTTTGATGTTCAGGAGTGTGTAGTGACAAGATGGCGTTACTAGAAGAATTAAATAATGTCCAGCCTACCCCTGCTGTAATTTCAAAAAAACCTATAACCCATACATTTCCCGATAAGACGACTCCGATTAAGCTAATTGCAGGTGTTATCATAGCTAAGGGATACATTTTATAAACCCCTATTTTATCACCAAGCCTACCACCTGGAACACTAAATTTTAATGAACTTAAAGGTGAAATACCAAGTAGGACTCCGACCTCTGCTGGAGTTAAGTCTAGCTTTTGACTGAAATAGATAGCCATAAATGGCATTGCCATGAATCTTGAAATATGAAATGCGAGATTTGAAATAAGTAATATCAATATCAACTTTGCAAGCTCTTTAAAGAATTTTTTACTCCTTCGTATCATTAGTATTTTCAGCTTTCTTATTAGATTTAAAGTAAGGCTCAACTATATTGAATCCAAATGTTGATACATAAAACCATTTACTATGTTCAGAATCCTCATTCATATATTGTAATTCCTCGAGTAAATCCTGATATTTTCTAACCCATTTTTTAAATTTTTCTTCTGATATTTTGACTTCAAGTTGCGCTGAAATATGGTTCCAATCTTTTGGGTTTTCAGTGTCATTCATAAATGCTGTTTCAGGTGCTTCAATAGCACGTTGTTTAGCTCTTTCTAGACCTGCTACAGTCATTATCTACCGCTTTCGCTATTCATCTCTTGGAAAGGTAACAGTTCATTTGATGGGATATAACTATGAGCAGTAGACTTAGAGCATATGAATCTGTATCAGATGAAAAAGTAACAGTATCAGATGAGAAAGTATTTAAAGATACAGGTGCCTTTGTTTGGGCTCATGACAAAGTATTAAAAGGGCACGCACTGGGTCTTTATAAAGGATATAGCAACAGACAGTTCGCACCAAAAGATGTGGCCAAACGAAATCAAGCAGCTGCGGTATTACATCGTTTGAAGAATGTATTAAAATAAACGTGTAGAAAATCCTGCTACTAATAAAAGTAGCAGGATTTTTTAGCACGTTGAAAAAGTAACATTTTTAGAAGTGAAGTAGTTCGACGTCAATGAAATTTGAAAGTAGTATGTATAAGTGCAACCAAACCTCTGTCTGAGCCTAAAGGCTTGCCACTCGGCAAATTTTTTATAGATAAAGCTAAGAAAAGTTATAAATGTAGTTCGATTTAGTTAATTTTTCAGAATTGATTGAATAGAAGGAATCTATCAGATATATTTGAACATAGGTCTTTATCTACTAAAGGTTATAAGGAGGAAAGGTTATGTCAAAAAAAAGAGAGATGCCCATAGTAGTGGCTACATTACCTTTGGTTATTATGATCATTGGAATGGGATTCACCATTATTAAATATGAAGGGGCTCCTCACATCCCGCTATTACTGGGAGCTTTTTCAGCATCTGTTATAGCATTAATTTATGGTTATTCGTGGGATGAGATTGAGCAGAGCTATTACACAGGCATACATAAATCATTACCGGCAATTGTCATTCTCATTTTAGTAGGTTTGATTATAGGATCTTGGATAGGTGGAGGGGTTGTTGGTAGTTTAATCTATTATGGATTAAAGCTCATATCTCCGGGCTTTTTCTTGGTTTCTATTATGCTATTATGTACTATTGTAGCTTTATCCATTGGAAGTTCATGGTCTACAATGGCTACTATTGGTGTTGCCGGGATGGGGATTGGAATCAGCATGGGCATTCCAGAACCAATGATTGCTGGAGCCATTATCTCAGGTGCATATATGGGGGACAAGATGTCTCCTTTATCTGATACAACGAACCTAGCTTCTGGAATAGCCAATGTAAATTTATTTGAGCACATTAAACATATGCTTTATACCACAGTACCTGCTTATATATTTGCATTTATTGTGTTTGCGGTACTTGGGAGACAATTCTCTGTAAACGCTTTCGAATACGGGAAGATTGAAGGAATTATGGAAAGTCTTCAAAACCATTTTCTGATTTCACCTTGGTTATTACTTGTACCTGTGGCTGTTATTGTTTTAGTTTTATTTAAAATACCTGCTCTTCCTTCTCTCAGCATTGGTGTTATTTTGGGTTTTTTATGCCAAATCGCTATACAAGGTGATGCAATAGGGACAGCCGTTATTTCTCTATATGATGGTTACACAATAGAAACGGAGAATCAGCTTATTAGCGATTTATTAAATAGAGGTGGGTTGAGTAGTATGATGTACACCATCTCTCTAACCATAGTGGCGATGATCTTTGGAGGAGTGTTGGAAGGTACAGGAATACTGAAACGTATGATGGATGGAATGGTCGACCTTGTTCGTTCAGGACGTGCTCTGATTCCAACCACAGTTTTAACATCATTTAGTACGAATGTATTGATGGCCGAACAATATATATCTATTATCATTCCAGCTCGCATGTATGCAGATTCTTACACAGAGAAAGGATTACATCGTAAAAATCTCTCTCGTGCTGTAGAAGATGGAGGGACTGTTACCAGCGTACTTGTTCCGTGGAACACAGGTGGGATATTTGTAGCTGGTACCTTAGGAGTAGAGACTCTCTCTTATGTACCTTATGCTTTCTTTAACCTGGCCACCCCTATTATTTCAATTATATTTGCATTGATTGGTTTTTCCATTGTCAAAACAAAGATGCAGGATAAGAAGAACCATGCTCCGAACGACGGTATGGACACTTCAGGTTGATTCTTTCAGTTAAGAAGACTTACGAGTTAATAAGCATGTAATTATTAAGTCTAAGCGGATAAAGAGTACACAACGAACTATGTTGTGTACTCTTTTTTTATTTGGCTCTGTTAAAGTTTCATGTTGATTTTTGAATCAACTAATTATGGTGGTACCCTTATTCAAAATAATGAGGCATAATCTTGAAGACTTGAAATTGAGATAAATTTGGTAATCCTGAAAGAGGGATGCTTCCGTAGATTTAGTTAGAATAAAGGTGGCCGTGGAACAACTCGCGTCCTGCCGGCGAGCTGGCAAGCCTCCTCGAGCCCAAAAATCGGGGCTCTGTGGGGTCTTGCCTACCTCTTTCTCCGGCGGGAGTCTCCTTGTTCCAGGCCACCTTTGCTAGTATTGGGAGCAACGGAAACATAGCGAACTTAGAGAGAGGTTGAGATATTTGAATATCTTCTGACGGTCTACACCCTAGTAAGTTCTAGTATAACAATTGGTTCATAACAAAAAATTCTGAGGCAAGAAAGCTAATGGACATTAGTTCGCTATTTGTAAAAAATAAAGTTTTATTTGTCCTTATAATCTACCCAGACATACAACATTTGGCCGCGAGTCCGATAGCCATTACCAGGTTGGGGTGAAGGGGAACTACGAGACTCCCGCGGGAGAAAGAGGTTGGTGAGACCCCGGAGGGAGCAAAGCAACTGAGAAGGCTCACCAGCTCGCCCGTAGGAAAGCGAGTTGCTTCACCGTAACCCCCTTCCACTTTTCAAGTATCGGACCCATTACCTTTTGAATATATCTCGAATCCAAGTCTTCAAGATAATGGGGCGATAATGAAATATAAACGGCACTATATAACTTAAGTTTTGTGAAAATACAGGAAGACATTTACAATTACAATTAAGGATAGTATGAAAGGACAGAAAACAAAACGATCAAAATCAATCTAAGACATCGTCATGGCTTCAATAAACTCATCTGAACTTAAGGCTTTTTTCCATCCTGATTGAAGAAGGAAGCGGAGAAAAAATCCTTGTAGACCTTCAAAGCCAGAGTGATCAAGCTTTAATGTCGTGCCAGATTCTTCTTCAATGAGTGTCCAGGTCACGACACTTGGTTTCTTTTTGAAAGCGTCTCCACCAAACGTATAAATAAGTTTATAAGGTCTGTTAATTTCCTTGACCTCACAATGCATCATACCGTCCCACGAACGCTTTGGTGTTGAGATGAAAGTGAATGTATCACCCGGTTCTAATTCATCTAGGTTTGAGTGTAAATTATGCTTCGTGAACCATTTTTCAAGTGCAGCTCGATTGGTTAGTGCAAACCACACCTTTTTCATAGAATGGTTATAATGTTTTTCAATATGGATGTTACTACCCATGTTGATTAGATCCTCCCAGAAGTTATGCTTTATTTTTATGAATATAAATGACTACTACTATTACTTAATGGTAAGAAAAGAATAATATTTTGTAAAACAAGACGTACTAATGGATAGGTGAGGGGGAGGGGCAGGTTATAAAAATGGCTATATTTCCTATTACGGAATTAACGCAGTATATGGCAAAGCAGATTATCTTACAAGGCATGTTTGAGCATTTTGGTTATATAGATGAAACGTTGAACCCTGATATTCATGAACCTTTAGCTTTCTATGATTTTGAGGACAATTTTCTCTATATCATGAAATATAATGGATTAACGGTATGCACAGGTGGATTACGAAGAGAAGGGAATCATTCAGGTAGGGTGGTAAGAGTGTCGGTATTACAGTCATTTCGAGGTAAGGGCTTTGCAAGAGAGATGATGAATTACTTAGAAAAGAAAGCTAGGACTGAACAAATGGTTTACCTTAGAGTTGAGACCAATAAAGAGTGGAAAGGCGCCATCACCTTATATAAAAATCTAGGTTATCAATTGGAGGAAGTAGATCAATCCAGGTATCATTTGGTAAAACAGCTACAGAAGGAGGAATCTTATGGAATATAGAGGGTCAACTGCTTATGACGATGATGAGTTCTTTGCTCAATTTTTATCTCGTAGAAATCGCGAAAATAGCCCGAATAACATCATAGAGAAACCGGTGTTGTTACATTTAATTGGGGATGTATCAGACAAGCGTGTGTTGGATATTGGATGTGGAGATGCGAGTTTTGCTAAGGAAATCAATTGTGCACATTATGATGGTGTAGAAGGGTCGTATAATATGGTGAAAGCAGCTAAAGAAAACGTAGCTGATACTGACTATCATATCTATCATTCTTCCATGGAGCAATGGGACTACCCCGTAAATACATATGATGTAATTGTTTCAAGGTTAGCGTTTCATTACATAGAACATTTGGACCCTATCTTTCACAACATCTATCATTCCTTGAAAGAGGGTGGGGAATTTATTTTTAGTGTTCAACATCCAGTACTAACATCTTCTTCTACAAGTGCAACTGGATCCAAACAGGACTGGAGGGTGGATGATTATTTTTATTCTGGGGAAAGAATAGAGCCCTGGATTCAAGAAGAGGTCGTAAAATATCATCGAACAATAGAAGAGTATTTTTCACTACTAATGGGAGCAGGGTTCAAGGTATGTCAATTGAAAGAATGTACACCTGAACAATCAAACTTTGCGAGCAAAGAAGAGTACGAACGAAGAATGAGAATACCTTTGTTCTTGATGTTTGCTTGTGTGAAGAAAACCTAAAGGCTTATTTATGCCGAACATTGCATACCTTTGTAAGTTATACTAACATGAACTATAAAAAAAGCATGGGACTTCTATTCGAAATCCCATGCTTTGTTAATATTACTTGCTAGCGCTAAGGTTCATTTATTATTAATGGTTCATATAATGGTCGATTTCCCATTGACTTACTTGTAGAGAGTAGTCGCTCCATTCTTCCTCTTTTTCTTCAATGAATACGCAAGATGTATGCTCGCCTAGGGCGTTCATTAAGACAGTATCCTTACGTAATGCATTGATTGCTTCTTTTAAGTTTGTAGGAAGTGTAGGAACGCTGTCGTCTGAGACTTCATATAGGTTACGGTATTCAGCCTCGCCTGGATCCATTTCTTTGCGAATTCCTTCTAAACCAGCATGAATTAGAACAGCTAATGTTAGATATGGGTTCGCTGTTGGGTCAGGGTTACGAACTTCGAAACGAGTTCCTTTACCGCGTGTAGTTGGAACGCGAATCATACAACTACGGTTCGAGTGAGACCAAGCTACACTTACTGGAGCCTCATAGCCAGGAACTAAGCGTTTATATGAGTTAACATTTGGGTTAGAAATCGCTGCGATACCACTAGCATGAGATAAAATTCCACCCATGAACTGTTTCATTGTAGTAGAAATTCCATCTTCTGCTGATTCATCAAAGAACGCGCTGTCTCCATCCTTGAATAAGGATAGGTGACAATGCATGCCAGATCCGTTTGCACCTGCAATTGGTTTTGGCATGAACGTTGCGTGATAGTCATGGTTTGTTGCTACGTCTTTAACCACGTTCTTGAATGTTTGGATGTTGTCAGCTGTTTTTAACAAACTATCAAAGCGGAAGTTAATTTCGTGCTGACCAGCTGCTACTTCGTGGTGGTTTGCTTCCATATCAAATCCAAAGTCTTTTAATACTCGAACGATATCGCGGCGAACTTTGTCACCTTTGTCTTTTGGAGAAGCGTCAAAATATCCACCTTTGTCGTTTCTTTGGCGAACTGGATAGCCTTCTTCATTAAGCTTAAATAAGAAGAATTCAGGTTCTGGACCAACATTTACAGTATAGCCCATGTCTTCAGCTTCTTGTACAGCGCGTTTAAGAATATAACGAGGGTCACCTTCGAATGGAGTGCCATCTGGCTTATAAATATCGCAGATAAAGCGAACCGTTTGATCGTCGTCAACTTTATTTGGAAGTACTTTGAAAGTGCTCAAGTCTGGAACTAGATACATGTCACTTTCTTGTATATCTGAAAAACCAGAGATAGATGAACTATCAAACATGGCTTCGTTGTTTAGGACACTATCAATCTCTTCAATTGGTAGTTCAACGTTTTTTGTGTACCCTAGCATGTCTGTGAATTCTAATAGAATAAATTCAACCTGTTGATCTTTTACTTCCTGCTTAATGACGTCTTTTGTGTAATTCATAAGGACTCCTCACTTTAATAAGTTTTAGATTTCTATACCCAACGTTTATGGATATGTATAACTTCAATTTCTTATGTTAAGAATTCTAACACAGAATGTTATAAAACCAAACCCGTTATTTAAAAAAAGATACCCTAAAATTTTTTGAATAAACAAAAATATTATAAAAAAGTGAGAGTAATAAAACAGAAAAAAGGGCGTAATAGAGGTATTCGTATATTCATAATAAAAGGTGGTAAGTGGAATGAAAAAATTTAAGAATTTTGTGTGTGATAGATTAGAGTAAATGGTAAAGGCAAACCAAAACATGAGTGATTCGATGTTAACTTATCGTACGGAGGCGAGGGAAGCATACTAGTCGCTGGGCGCTGGAGCTGGACGTGGTTATATCACTTTATCTAAATTATCCACAAGCATTAAATTTTCCTGAAAAAAAAGACAGATTCTAGGTAGATCTGTCTTTTTCCATCGTGTAGGTTGAAGCTTGATACTTGGTGTTTTAGTTAAGCTTTAACTTTTTTTAATTCTTCTAAAACTTCAGAGGGTTCGGCGCGGTCTTTATAGTCTTCTTTTGTGTATTCATATGCAATGGTGCCATCTTTACGAATGACATATGTGGCTGAAACGGGAAGAGTCCATGATTCATCTCCATTGCTTTCATTGACGTTCAATCCTTTTTCTTTATACACATCCACTAAATAATCAGGTAAGTGATAAACAAGATGGAAGTCGTTAGCCACTGTATTTCCTTCATCACTTAATACGTGGAAGTCTAAGTCATCTTTTTCTTTTGTGGATAAGGATGCGTCTGGCGTTTGGGGGCTGATTGCGATTAACTCTCCACCAGCTGCATGAATCTCATCTAGAATGTTTTGATAGGCTTTAAGTTCCATGTTGCAATATGGGCACCATCCACCACGATAGAATGTCACAATTGCAGGCCCTTCTGCTAGGACATCATATAGATTGACAGATTCACCTTTTGCATCAGGTAAGGTGAAATCAGGTGCTTCCTCACCAATTCGTAGCCCTTTTCCTTCAGAGGAGTTCTCCAATTCTTCTATAGCTTTACTCATTTTTTCCTGAGTGTCAGCTGAAGCCTTTTGTTTGAATTGCTCAATGTATTCTTTAAATTGTTGGTTCATTGTTGTCATGTTAAGATGCTCCTCTCCAAATTTTTGGGTGATACTTTTACACCATGAGTCTATCACGTTGTTATTTTCACAAAAATAAATTCGCTCATGTATAGAGATGTGGTTATAGTGACTTGTGAAAAATGGGTTTATAAATGTGTAATGTAGAAGGCTGTTGTCTTCCTTTTCGCCCCATTATCTTGAAGACTTGGATTCGAGATAATCTGGGTAAGAGAAATGTTTCCTTGTATTATTTAGAGAAAAGATGGGCCTGGAAATAGCTCGCTTTCCTGCGGACGAACGGTCGAGTCTCCTCGGGCCAAAATGCGGCCCTGTGGGGTCTCGACACATCCGTTTTTCCGCGGGAGTCTCGCCATTTCCAGGCCCATCTTTGCATTCGTTTGGTTTAACGGAAACATCGCCATTTGTTGTGGGTGTACACAAATGATATATGTTCTTCGTTAGGCAAATACATATCTTTTTGTGACAAAACACATTTTATTAAAAGATACCTTGGTTGTTCTGCAAAGCATGAAATATATAGTCCCACCACCTTTATTCTAACTAAATCTACGGAAACGTCGCTCTTTCTGTGCGATCACCAAATTTATCTCAACTTCAAGTCTTCAAGATTATGCCTCGATTGCTGAATAACTTATCTTACCTATTTTAAACAGCTGTATTCTTCGTATAGCCAATGAAAAAAGGACTTCTACATGATAATCATGTAGAAGTCCTTTTTGATCTTAAAAATAGTCTATTCATTCACTGTGAAATAAGCGTTCACGATCATATTCATCGTTTGTTGAGAAAGTTGTAGGTGATCCACGTTAGAGTTTGATATAAGTTCTTGCGTGTTTGCATCGTTAAATCTAATAGCTCGGCCTAGGTAGACTGCAAAAACACCAATCATTTGATTTAAGCGTTTTTCGTCTTCCGTTAATTCATCAACCTCACCTTGTTCCACAATCTCTAGTTCCTCGAAGTTGAGAGCCTTCTTCAAGATTTGTAGCATATCATGGTTCGAAGGAGGATTTGGGTTGGTTATATGGTAAATCTTACTTCCCTCTGCGCTTTTTACGCCATGGCTAAGAATGTCAGCCACATAATCTACAGGGACGAAGTTTGAGGTTCCTGTACTTGAGGCTATTACGCGGTACGTTTGATTTTCGTCTTTGGAACGTTTTACTCGCCTGCGGAATAAATCTAACGCTCTCATAAATCCATATAACGTAAAGTGAGAATCGGCCTCTCCTGTTTTGGAATCTCCAACGATAATCGAAGGTCTGAAAATAGATACATCCATTTTGCCTTGATAGGAAAGAGCGAGATGTTCTGATTTAATTTTGCTTTCTTCGTAAGGGTTATGAGCTGGGTTATCCTCTGGGTAGAGGGATTCTATTCCAATTTCACGTTTCCCAACTGTATATGCTGTACTTACATAGAAAAACTTCTCAACTTGTAAGTGTGTAGCTAATTCTAGGGCATGTTTTGTTCCACCGTAATTAATGTTGAACAGCTCGTCCCGTAAATCCGTGTCGAATTTCACAAGAGCAGCTAGATGGTAAAAGATGTCAATATTCCCTTGTAGCCTGTCCACTTGATCATCAGAAAAACCAAAGTTTGGTAGAGTGATATCTCCTTTGATGATTTCGATGCATTCTTGTTCTTCAGGTGAGAAAGATGTAGCCAGCATATCATTAGCTTTTTCAACATTGCGAACCAGGACGTATAAAGAATGTTGTTGATTTTTTACTAAATTTTTAATGAGTTTTTTACCTAAAAATCCTGTTGACCCTGTTAAAAAAATATTCATTTTTGTTCAACTCCCCTGAAGTAATCAATCTAAGAGGCGTCTTCTGTTAGAGTTTTGTTTTTATTCAAAAATGCTAAAGAGAGCCGGTTAAATTCTTCACTCTTTTCGATATTGCAGACATGTCCGCAGTCTTTTATGATCTCTAGTGTTGTATTCTTAACACCACGAAGGTCACGCTTTAATAGCTTTACGAAAAGATGATCTTCTTTGCCAGAGATGTAGAGCTTGGGTATAATTCTGGCTTTCTTTCCAAAACATTGTACAGGTTTATTATGAAAATCTAGGAAGTTTTTATACCATTGTAGGAAATCTTCCCTTCTCATTTTCTTCGCTTCTTTAATAAACATAGTTCTTGATACTTTATGGTTTGACTTTGGCATCATAATATAGGCGAATAGATGATATAACCAAATATATGGAGTGATATGTTTTATAAGGTTTCCTGTATTTAGTAGTAACTTTGATAATGGTGAAAATCTCGTAATACTACCACCCATCACTGCACTCTTTACTATAGATGGGTAATGATTCATTAATTTATTAATAATGATGGACCCTAACGAAATACCAACGAAATGGGCCTGGTTAATGTTTATATGTTGAAGTGTTTTGTGTACTTCTGATGCAACGAGTGTAAAGTTGAATGTGTTTTTGTACGACGTCGTCTTAGGTGATGTTCCATGCCCAGGCAAATGAAGAGATATAACGTTGTACTCCTTCATATAGGCATCAACTTGCTTATGAAAAATCCGTGAACTACCTCCGATTCCGTGTAATAATACAACATCTTCACGGTTTCGTTGACGAGTGTTATGAAAAATATATTCTAACAATGCATGTTCCCCTCTCGATGTATCTATAACTCTTCCTATTATAGCGATAAAAGGCTGTCAAATGAAAGGGTTTTTACAATAAAATTCGTTTTCTGTAGTAAATATACCTTTCGTATACCCTGTTAATGGGTTTGCATACTTATATTGCTAATTTTTATACAGTTCCATTGTAAATCAATTTAGATTATGTACAAAATAATGTTGTTCCAAAGAACAAAAGCTCAGTGCGCAAGTTTAGTGACGTGTGGGCTGTGGTCTTAATCACATAGGTCATTTCGATGCTGCTACGTAAGTTATCCTAAAGCAAACTTTCTATAGTGCGCTAGATAATAAAGAAGGAGCAGTCTAAGAGGGACTGCTCTTATTAAAAAAATAATTTTGGTTTAGGCGAGGTGTTGTTCTGTTTCTTATAAGAGGTAGATTGATTCTCTACTAATGAATCACAGGAGGTATTAAAATCATAAGGAATTGCTTGCTCATAAGGTGGGGGAAGAAGTTTGGCATTTCTGTTCTCACGATAATGAATGTCCACAGGATTACCTTCTGAGTTGTATTCTTGCTGGAGTTGCTTTACAACGATGTGGCCAATTTGTCTTCCTAGCTTTAATCCTTCATCATTATCGATTGGAAAGTGTACCCCTGCATATAATCTTGATTTTGCGCACTCTTCTGCCAGATCATGGAGACGACGTTTTTCTGCAGGAAAGAAGTAGCTTAGGATTACTTCAGCAGTGCCTGCCACCGCAGCATGCCCCGATGGATAGGAAGGGTGTCTAGGTGTGCATATAACTGTAACGAGATCATCATCCAATTGATTAGGTCGTGCCACAAGCCACTTAAATTTTAAATACCACGCTACCACAAAAGAATCATTGATTCCGGCTTGTAAGGCGGCTAAAATTCTCCCAGCCCGCGGAGCCTCTACACCATAGGTATCAATAAGGATGTCTGCAATTGGTGTCCACTGTTTCGTAGCAGGACCTCTTGACCAATAATAAGCGATTTCTTTTTCCCTTGGTGTTAGGTGAGCTAACGTTCGTTTTACCTTGCTTAATTGAGTATCCCAGTTAATGGTGTTGGGATGACGGACATCTAATAGGATTGGTTTACCACTTGGGGTTGAGAAACCACCATCCTCGTTATGCTCTATATAATAGGTGCTCCACGATCCAGAGTAAGGTGTTTCTGGATTACGAGGTGGGTGATCTTCGCCAGCATATGGTAATTCTGTCCACAACTCATAATCATATTTCTTGGCCATTTTTATCACCTTTTCCACAGTTTACTTATTATTACTATATGGATGTAGGAGAAAAGTGTATAGACCAGTATCCTATATTCAACTAAAAAGGGGGGAGAAAGAGAAAGAACCTAGGTAATAGGCTCTTAATAATAGGTATAGTTAATTTGTCAGGTTGAATGTGAGATCGCCAGAACTTGTTCGGATGGTCACATCTGGGTTACCAGAACCGATTGTTGCTTGAATGTTGGATCGATCTAATGAATCGTATTTAAGTGGGAAGTTAATATCTGCTTCACCAGAAGAACTGCTATAATTCAGCTTCATGTTCGTTGGTTCAGATGCTATATCAATCTCCACATCCCCACTAGAAGAGGATATATCTAAAGGGTGTTTGATAGCTTTAAGATGTAAATTGGTGTCGCCAGAGCTCGTTTTCACTCTCATTTCCCCGGTAATATCTTCACCATCAACAGAACCTGAGCTTGTGTTAACGGTGATTAGATTGCTTTCCACATTATTTAATTGAACATCGCCAGAGGCTAGGTCGAACTCAATCTGTTCACTTTGGAAGGATTTTAATGTAATGTCGCTACTGGCACCATTCACATTTAAGGATTTAATGGTTTGGCTAGGGATCATAACATCAATTTGTTGATTCACATAAGTGAAACCAATTGAAAATGTTCGTTTGTTATGAATGTGAATATCTAAGGTGTCTTGGGAGAGGTCTGTTTGTAAGGAGCGATTTTCTAAGGAGTTTTTATCTGCTTTCCCATAATAGCGTACCGTAATTTCATCAGTATCAGATGGGAGTATGTTTACATCTGATGAGGCAACATCAACGTTGATATGTTTAATGTTATCTTTTTCGAATACTTTTTCATCTTCAAATGGTAGTCGTTCGCCAAACATGGAGGAAAAGCTAAGTCCATTTCCTTGCACTGTCGTTAACATCAAACCTCCAATGCCTATCATAAAAATAATCAAACCACCTAAGAAGAGTTTTTTCATGCGTAATTTCCTCCTTTCACAATGTTAACGTTCCATTTCACATATTTAATGAATAAGTAATAGAGCAAGCTGCCTAATTTGGCTAAACCGATGGTCAGCATAATACCAAGACCAGTTAGAATCATGCTTGAAAAGAGTTGTAATAGTTGTACACCTGATGAGGAGGATACAAAAAATACCCCAATTGCTCCTACGTAAAGACTAACCACAGCTGTCCACAAACTAATGTAGATACCCAATAAAGCAATCGCAGGTCCTAAAACGATAATCAAATTAAAGAGTCCAAGACTCATAGTTGATAAGATAGCGTGGCTAAGATTCGTAATAGATTTATTCGTTTCTGCGTTCTCAATACGGGATTGCACGTAGACTTCCTTGGCAATATCTCTTGGATGACCTAGGTCTTTGGCAATGTCACTTGCTTCTCTTCCCTCGAGCATCCCCATTTCAAAATGCTCTTGGTAATCCGCTAGCACCTCTTGCTTTTCTTGGTCGGATAATTGATGTAAATGTTTTTCTAAATGCTTAAGATATTCGGTATGTGTCAAGATTCATACACCTCCTTAATTAAGTGGTTCACGCTTTCCTGGAAGATATTCCAGTCATGAATCAACGACTCCATGTATCGTTCGCCTTCATCGGTTAAGCGATAGTATTTTCTAGGAGGACCTTCTGTGGATTTAGCCATATATGTTTGTAAATAGTCTTCCTTTGTAAGTCTACGTAATAAAGGGTAGAGGCTTCCTTCTGCTATGGCTATTTTTTCAGTTAAGTTTTGGGCAAGCTCGTAACCATATTGATCCTTTTGCTTCACAATGACTAAAACACAAAGTTCTAAGATGCCTTTCTTAAATTGTGGATTCATTTCTACACCTCGATGTCCATCAGTACTGATTAATGTTTAATAGTGGAGTAAAAAAATATGTATGTGCAGCTACTTCATTATTATATTATCATTCGGTATTAAACATTACAAGATAGTGAGGAAGTATTCTGGTTATAAAAAAATCAATCGTTAACGACGTTTGTGCTACTGTTTTTATTAAAAATAAGAAAAAGACTTGGACTAAGGGTGCCCAAGTCTTTTTCTTGTTGTCTAGGAAATTATAAAATTCAATGCTTGTGTATAACTAAAAAAGTGAAGTGGCCACGTCCAGCTCCAGCGCCCAGCGACTAGCAAACTTCCTGCACCTCCTTACGATAAGTCAACATCGGATCGCTATCGCTCTCCGTGTTTCCTTTCGGCCCACACGACGTGGGTTGGTTCGATGTTGCTGCGTGAGGCAGCGTTCTTAATCGAACTTCCTCATAATTAGGACAGTTTGTACGTCGCTAACCGGGCGCTTGCGCTTTTGTTCTATTTATTGATTTCCACGTTCTTTAATTGTGTAATTGCCATGACCTACAACTGTTTTTTCGTGTTCAATGCCTAGGTCTTTGAAGTTTTCCATGATAGTCATATCCACTACAACGGAATTTTCAAGTTTAGCTGATGTTACAATGCCATCAACTTCTTTACCATCCTTTAGGAAAGAAACGACGTCACCAACGGTAGCTTTATTTTCTTCGCTAACCTTTGGTTCTTCGCCTTCATTTTCCTCTTTTTTTACAAAAGCTGCATCAATGATATTATCTTTATTCATGTTTTCGTTTTCTTCGGACATGTGAAGATTCCCCTTCCTATTTTGCAATTATTACGATATGAGCATCAAAGATTCCTATCTAGGGTTCCTTACTACAATACCCTTTTCTCTATGCATCATTCATCCTAATACAATAGGTTAACACGAAATCAATTTTAATTGAAATAAACGACTCGAATTAAGAAAATTTTTAAAATATACAGGAAGAAAAAAGATAATGAGTATGAACTCAATTTATGGTATGATACAGTACATAATCAAATAAAAGTCTACGCAAAGCGTAGGAGAGGTTCTAGCTCACACCCTCTATAAAAAACTAAGGATATGACACTGTACCGTTCCTTAGGTATAGTTTTTTTATTCAGTAAAGAAAGTATAAGTATCACTTATATGTCAAGCTCTAGCGCCCAGCGACTAGCAAACTTCTGACTCCTCCTTACGATAAGTTAACATCAGATCGGTATCACTCTCCGTGTTTCCTTTATCTCATACGGGATTAGTTGAAGTTCGATTAAAACCGCTACATCACGTAGCAACATCGAACCAACCCACGTCCCTGTGGGCAGCAGTTAGTACGTCGCTAAACGGGTGCTTGCGCCTTTCTTTATTACTATAAATAGTTTTGGGTGGATAGAATTCTCTTTTTCAATTATGAAAGGGGAATTTTTTTATGCAGAAAAACAATAAAGCCATTGTTGTGTTTAGTGGAGGTCAGGATAGTACAACGTGTCTGTTCTGGGCCATGAAACACTTTGATGAGGTGGAAGCGGTAACGTTTCATTACAACCAACGCCATTCAGAAGAAATAGAAGTGGCGAAAGAAATAGTTGAGGACTTAAACATTAAGCATACAAATTTAGATATGTCTTTATTAAGTCAATTAGCCCCGAATGCTCTAACAAGAGATGATATTGAAGTAAATGACGGGGAAGATGGTGGATTGCCATCTACGTTTGTCCCGGGGCGTAATCTTTTATTCTTATCATTTGCAACTATTTTAGGTTATCAAATCGATGCTAAACATATTATCACAGGCGTCTGCGAGACGGATTTTAGTGGTTATCCAGATTGTCGTGATATGTTCGTCAAATCGTTGAATGTAACATTAAATTTATCAATGGATTCTGAATTTGTGATTCACACCCCTCTAATGTGGCTAGATAAAGCACAAACCTGGGAACTTGCGGATGACTTAGGGGCATTTTCCTATGTAAGGGAAAAAACACTAACTTGTTATCATGGCATTCGTGGTGATGGATGTGGAGAGTGCCCATCTTGTATGTTAAGAAAAAATGGGCTGAACACGTATTTAGCACAACGAGAAGGAGCGAATTCATAATGGCAATGGATCAATATGGTTTCCGCATTGTAGAAGATTTGCAAAAGATCGATAAGGATATTGAACGGTCTCAGCTAAAATACCACAATAAGCGAGTAATGGTGAGCAAAGAGTTTACCTTTGATGCAGCACACCACCTTCATTTGTACGATGGTAAGTGTAAGAACCTACATGGCCACACCTATACGGTAGTATTTGGCATCAGTGGGTTTGTAAATGAGATTGGGATTGTGATGGATTTTGGAGATATTAAACAAATTTGGAAAGAACAAATCGAGATACATCTGGATCATAAATATGTAAATGAAACCCTGCCACCTATGAATACAACAGCTGAGAATATGGTGGTCTGGATTTATGAGAAAATGGCAGACGCTCTTACTCATGAAGACTTCCAGGGAACTAGAGTTGAATTTGTGAAACTGTACGAAACGCCAACAAGTTTTGCAGAAGTGAGACGGGAGTGGATGGAAAGTGAATAAGTTTCCTGTTCTTGAAATCTTTGGCCCAACCATCCAAGGAGAAGGGATGGTCGTAGGACGTAAAACGATGTTCGTTCGTACAGCAGGCTGTGATTATAGTTGTTCCTGGTGTGATTCTGCCTTTACCTGGGATGGAAGTGCTAAGGATGAAATTCAAAAACTCACTGCTCCTGAGATTATCAATGCCTTAGATCAACGTGGGGGAGATTATTTTGACCACGTTACGATTTCTGGAGGTAATCCTGCATTACTAAAAAATTTGAATGAGTTGATTGATAGCTTGCATGAAAAAGGCTGTGAAGTAGCTCTAGAAACGCAAGGAAGTAAATGGCAGGCTTGGTTCCTTACAATTGATGATTTAACCATCTCTCCAAAACCACCTAGCTCTAAGATGAGTACAAACTGGGACGTACTGGATAGGATTATCGCTAAGTTAGAAGAAGCTGGACGGACAACGCATACAAGTTTAAAGGTAGTTATTTTTAACGATGAGGATTTAGAATATGCCAAGCAAGTCCACAAACGTTACCCAAATTTAGCATTCTATGTCCAAGTCGGAAATGAAGCATTAGATGAATCTGATGATCAAAACCTTGCCCTTCATCTACTAGACCAGTATGAGTGGTTGATTGATAGAGTCATGCATTCTAGTGACCTAAACCATGTTCGCGTCCTACCTCAGGTACATGCATTACTATGGGGGAATAGACGAGGTGTTTAATACAGATAAGAGCATTAAATGACTGTGGATCATTTAATGCTCTTTTTAGTGTTGTGCATAATAGCTCTCGGAAAGCGCGCTCAGCCAGGCTGAGGCCCCCCCGAACACCTCCTCTTATTCTGAATGACTATTAAACAGTTGAATGGGGAGAATCCTGATACAAATAAATGTAAAGGCCAGAGAACATACATAAGGAAAAGCCAAATGCGTTGACCATGCCGTGAACGAATACCATTAAGGGAATGTTCAGCAGGAATTGGAGACTGCCGATTCCTTCATATCCGTATAAAAAGGCAAAAGTCATAGACACAAATAAGGATAAACAAGCTATCGTAATAAGAATCTTAGAGAGTGCTTTTGGTAATGTGGGTACAAAAAAGAGTAAAGTCAAAAGTGAAAGAATCGCTATAGGCACGACGAATTCTGTAACTGCTACGAATTCAATCCATGGATAATCAGCTCCAAAGGTAATGCCTACTGCAACAAATATAGGTCCAACTAATAAAAAAATAGATAACAGTTGAAAGAGACTTTTTATACCTTTATTCGAAAAGTGCATCTCTCTTCCTATAACACCAAATGCAATAAGTGTAACGAAAGCTGCATAATGAAAGTGGATAGATGTAAGTAGGATGATAATACCATCAAAATGTAAGATTGAGGAACCTGTGCGATGTAATACGAGCCATCCACCACCAATTACAATATAAATCATTCCAGCATGGATAACCGTTTCGTGAAGACGGGTCCATATTTTATGATAGAAGAAAGACCATAGCCCATATAAGGAAATAAGTGCTGTAAAAAGGAACCATGGAAGTGATAGGATAGTAGATAGGATACCGGGTGTAACGAAAAAGCTTCCTATTGCTAACAATAGCGCAATAGGGTGAAGGTTCAATACTGAAAGGTAAAGCTTAGTCCTTCGCGTGTGGGCAAATTGTAACCCTAAAGGAATCAATACCCCATATGCAAAGACGAGCAACATCTGTACATATTGCAAACTATCAATGATATCAAAACTTACTTTTAGGATGACAAAACTAATAAAACTACAAATTCCAAATATCGTAAGCCGTTTTTCTGACATGGTTTTCACCTCATTTTCCATCTTAAAGGAAAATGATTTGGAGAGAAAGAACAGAGGTGACATTTGTGAACATATTAATTAGTGGTGGAACGGGATTTATTGGGGAGGCCCTCGTACGTTATTTTGTTCAGCACGGTCATACCGTATTTGTGTTAACAAGAGGAGAGACAAGAAAAGAAGCAGGTGTTCAATACGTACAATGGATGAAGGAAAGTGCTGGAGAGATTGCTTATTTTCGAAATGTGCAATTGAATGCATGCATCAATCTCGCTGGTGATCCAATTCACGAAGGAAGATGGACCCCAGAAAAGAAAGAACGTATTCTTACCAGTCGTATTGAAGCTACGAGGCGTATGATTAAAATTGTACAAGGCATGAAACACAAGCCTGATATTTTTATACAAGGGTCGGCTATTGGTTATTATGGGTATTCGAAACAGAGCACTTTTACAGATGAAAGCTTGCCTTTACTGAATAGTTTCCCTAGTGAAGTATGTGAAATATGGGAGAATACTTTTTTAATGTTAAATGAGCCTTCTATTCGAAAAGTGACCGCTAGAATTGGGATTGTATTGGACCACCACGGAGGGGCTCTCCAAAAAATGCTGACACCTTATCAATATTTTGTAGGAGGCCGCGTAGCTTCAGGGGAACAGTGGTTATCTTGGATTCATTTATACGATCTTGTGAGAATGTTCCACCATATAATTGATACTCCTTCTATCGCCGGTCCTGTTAATATCACAGCACCGAATCCAGTGAAAATGGATGAACTAGGAAGGAAAGTTTCACAAAAACTTCAGCGTCCACATTGGCTCCCTGCAAATGAATGGATACTTCGTCTTATGTTCGGAGAGATGAGTGAATTTATTATCGAAGGACAATATGTCTTGCCTGATAAAGCAAGAAAAAATGGGTTTACGTTTTTATATCCACAACTAGAAAATGCATTAACCGAGATTTTGTCTCGCTCTTGAAGATGCAAATTGATTACATATCCAGAAAAGAAAGAATCCTAACACATAATAATTTGTGTTAGGAATTTTTTAGTTTCTCGTACAGGGATTAATCTACATAAGGGTTTGGTTCTTTAGTTATTGGTGACGATGTGTTGAATAGTTTGGATATTGTTGGTACATTGGATTATAATGCATGAAATCAGTTCTTTTTACAGTGAGCTTCAACTGTAGCTTATGTAGTCAATCTAGGAAAAATAAAGAATAAGATGCATTGGTTTATAGACAATAACAAACAATCCCGAAAAAAGAGGTACATTATGAAAAATAATACGTTTTCACCATATATAACATTTAATAAGGAAGAATGGTCAGAGTTACGAAACAACGTTCCGATGACGTTAACAGAACATCAGCTTCACTCCTTGATGGGAGTACAGGATTACATTACATTAGATGAGGCATCAGATATTTACTTACCCTTAAGCCGATTGTTAAATTTATATACCACAGCTTATCAGCAATTACATACCGTCACGGACACTTTTATTGGCCAGCGAACGAAGAAAGTTCCGTTTATTATCGGCATTGCTGGAAGTGTGGCTGTAGGGAAAAGTACCATATCAAGAATTATTAAGGCACTTTTGTCCCAATGGAATAGTCACCCAAATGTTGATATTTTAACGACGGATGGCTTCCTTTATCCTAATGAGGTTTTGGAACAAAGAGGTATTATGAATCGAAAAGGGTTTCCAGAGAGCTATGACATCAAGAAACTAATGAAGGTACTAGGTGATTTAAAATCTGGTAAATCAGAAGTAAGGGCACCATTGTATTCCCACTTAACGTATGATGTGTTGCAGGATGAGGAGCAAGTGTTTCACGATCCAGATATCGTTATTGTAGAAGGAGTTAATGTACTGCAAACACCTAAACGTAAGAAGAAAACACCACAAACCTTCGTTTCTGATTTCTTTGATTTTAGCATCTATATTGATGCAAATGAGGATGCGTTAGAAAAATGGTATGTGAATCGATTTATGAAGTTACGTGATACAGCCTTTCAGGATGAACGTTCTTATTTTCATAAGTACGCAGACCTTACCAACGATGAAGCATCTGATACGGCTAAAGATATCTGGGGACGAATCAACTTGAAAAACCTTTATGAGAATATCTTGCCTACAAAGTCTCGCGCTGACTTGATTTTGCATAAAGATGGCGATCATTTAATTGATGAGATACATTTACGAAAGATTTAAGTAAAGAAAGTGGGGAGACATTGAGGACGGCATGGAACGACCGTAATCAACCATTATATTTGCAATTGCTGTGTTTATGGTGGCTCTCGTGTTTATATGGTTTGGCATTACGGATACTTTACTTGCTCCTCGTGAAGCATATATTGGCCACTCTTCTATTTGTATTTATACCATTAATCTTAAAAGATATTCGCAAATCACCACAAGTGATAAAAGATCAGGAAATGAGAAAGTGGGAGAAAACTCGGAAGAGGGGGAAAGGTCGATATATTCTTGATTATACACTGATTTGGACAATCTCATTTGTAACAATAACTTGGATTTTGGAGGCTGAATTCACATGGGGGCACGTTGCTTGAAAAAGTACTCCTATGAGGTATAGCTGGGTTATTAGTGGCAGCAAATAGTTGGAAGGTTAATCAAAATGAATACTTTGCTTGGTACTATGAACAAGAAAAAAGGTGAAGCTCTCGTCTAAGAGCTTCACCTTTTTTAGATTAATCTATTGCAATGCTGCTTTCGATTTTACAAATTCAACAACCTCTTCAGATGTTCCCATGGATAGGATTTCATCTTTGTAGGAAGCCATTTCTTCTTTAGATAGGCTTAGAATTTGTGTTCTTGCTGGTAGGATAGATGTAGAACTCATGCTGAATTCATCTAGTCCTAATCCTAATAGAATTGGGATTGCAATCTCGTCTCCAGCCATTTCGCCACACATGCCAGTCCATTTGCCTTCTGCGTGGGAGGCTTCAATTACATTATTGATTAGGTTTAAAATTGCAGGATTGTATGGCTGGTAAAGGTAAGACACGCGCTCGTTCATACGGTCCGCAGCCATTGTATATTGGATAAGATCGTTTGTTCCGATACTGAAGAAATCTACCTCTTTAGCAAATTGTTTTGCCATTACTGCTGTTGCAGGGATTTCAACCATGATACCCACTTCAATTTTGTCAGATACGTCCGTACCTTCGTTTTGAAGATTTTGCTTCTCTTCTTCAAGGATGGATTTTGCCTGACGGAATTCTTCTAGTGTAGCAATCATCGGGAACATGATTTTTAGGTTACCATAAACGCTCGCGCGTAGTAGCGCGCGTAGCTGTGTACGGAAGATATCATCGCGTTCTAGACATAGACGAATCGCACGGAAGCCTAGGAATGGGTTCATTTCGTCTGGTAGGTCTAAGTAGTCTAGCTCTTTGTCCCCACCAATATCCAGTGTGCGAACAACTACAGGCTTGTCTTTCATTTGGCTAAGAACAGATTTATATGCTTCGAATTGTTCTTCTTCGGTTGGAAGTTGACTTTTACCCATGTATAAGAACTCTGTACGGTACAGGCCAACACCTTCGCCACCATTGTTTAAGACACCGGCAACATCATCAGGAGTACCAATGTTGGACACAAGTTCTACGTGTTGGTTATCAGATGTTACAGTAGCTTCGTCTTTAAGCTTCGCCCATTCTTCTTTCTTTTCTTCGAAGCGAGCTTGTTTTTGCTTAAATGTTTCAATTTGTTCATCAGTAGGGTGTACAATCACTTCGCCATCAATTCCGTCTACAATTACCATGTCATCTTTATTGATGGTGCCTGTTACTTCTTTTGTACCTACGACTGCAGGGATTTCAAGGGAACGTGCCATGATAGCGGAGTGGGATGTACGGCCACCAATGTCTGTTGTAAATCCTTTAACAAACTCTTTGTTCAGTTGTGCTGTATCAGAAGGAGTTAGGTCTTCTGCAACAATGACAACTTCTTCATCAATTAAAGCTGGATCAGGGAAGGTTACACCAAGAAGGTGAGCCATCACACGTTTTGTAACGTCCTGAATGTCAGCAGCGCGTTCACGCATGTATTCGTTGTCCATGTTTTTGAACATGTCGATGAACATGTTTGCTGTTTCGTCTAGAGCTGATTCTGCATTTACGTTTTCGTTTTTAATTTTATCTGTAATAGGTTGAATAAGCTCTGGATCACTTAACACAAGAAGGTGGGCAGAGAAAATCTCAGCCTTTTCTTCCCCAAGTGATTCCAATGCGTGATTTTTAATTTTTTCAAGCTCTTGCTTAGAAGTATCAAGGGCTTCGTGGAAACGTTCTACTTCTTTGTCCGGATTATCTACATCTTTCTTGTCATAAGAAAGATCTGGCACTTCCATACGGTATGCCTTAGCAATAGCAATACCGTTGGAAGCCGCAATACCTTTAATGCTACTCATCAATTATTCCCCCAGATTTTCTTTTTTCACTGTGTCGACGATGGCTTGTAGTGCTTCTTCTTCGTCTGAGCCTTCAGCTTTTAGTTTAACATCTGCACCGGAAGGAATACCAAGCGACATAATACCCATGATGGATTTTAGGTTAACGGACTTTTCGTTGTATTCTAGTGATACTTCAGCTTTATATGCACCAGCAGTTTGTACTAGTACTGTAGCGGGACGCGCGTGTACGCCGTCTTCAGATGTGATTTTCATTGTTTGTTCTACCATACAGAGTACCTCCTCAAAAGTTAAAATAAAATTTAGTTTGTACAACTATATACTTTACCTGTTTTCGATAGGTTTTTTCAAGGAACCTGCAATAATTGCTGTAATAATTGCGCCAACGATAACAGCAAGAGCGTAGAATAGAATAGCAAGAGGTTTAGCTATCATTTCACTTTGGACCGTTCCAATTACGAAAATACCGCCGTGTGGAGCTAATAACTCAAGGCCGAATAGGTAAACTAGACCACCAGTTATCGCAGAACCTATAACCGATGCTGGAATAACACGACCAGGGTCTGCTGCTGCGAATGGGATAGCACCTTCTGTAATAAAGGAGGCACCCATAGCGTAAGCTGTTTTTCCTGTTTCTTTTTCTTGATTAGTAAATTTATTTTTGAAAATAGAAGTAGCAAGTGCCATACCTAATGGCGGCACCATACCACCTGCCATGGCAGCCGCGATAGGGGCATAGTTACCTGCATCAAGTGTGGCAAGACCAAATGTGTATGCGGCTTTGTTCACTGGTCCACCCATGTCAACAGCCATCATACCACCTATGATTAATCCAACAATAATACCTGCGGAACCTAAACCTTCAAGCCAATCTTGGATAAAGGTATAAACAGAAACAAGAACTGGATTAATTGTAATCATAATTAAACCGGTAATCAGTAGTCCGAATACAGGATAGAATAATACTGGCTTTAAACCATCGATTGAGTCAGGTAAGTTCTTCAGAGCTTGTTGAATAAGAAGTACAACATAACCAGCTAAGAAACCTGCAATCAAACCACCAAGAAATCCTGAACCACCACTAGCATTTTCCGTGGCTGTCGTCGTTGCAATCAAACCACCGACCATTCCTGGAGCGAGTCCTGGACGACCTGCAATACTTTGCGCGATAAAGCCGGCAAGTACTGGAACCATTAGGAAGAAGGCTTTACCTCCGCCAATTGTACTTAACCATTGAGCAAGTTGATTTTCAGATTCAATTCCCCATAAGAAGGATAGAGCGATTAGAATTCCACCACCAACAACGAATGGTAGCATGTTGGAAACACCGTTCATTAGGTGTTTGTAGAATCCTGTCTTTTCTCCGCCTCCCATAGAACTACCTTCACCTTCGCTGTCATCTTCTCCTTCAAAAACAGGAGCATCTTGATTAACAGCTTGTTCAATTAGCTTCTTCGGTTCATGGATACCTTTGGCTACTGGTGTTTGAATCACGTGTTTTCCTCTGAAGCGATTTGTTTCAACAGAGATATCAGATGCTACAATTACACCTTTCGCACGGTCGATATCATCTTGGGTTAATTTATTCTTCACACCACTGGAACCGTTTGTTTCTACCTTAATGTTGACGCCCATTTCTTTAGCAGTTTCTTTTAATTTATCGGCTGCCATGTACGTATGAGCAATTCCGGTAGCACAAGCAGTAACAGCAACAACGAAGTTGCCTTCATTAGATTCTTCTTGAGAAGCTTGTTGAGCTTCCTCTTCTTCTTGATCTTCTTTATTGTCCGATTCCTTCTCATCAATTAACTTTGCAATTTCCTCACGAGAGCTTGCTTGAAGTAATTTTTCGCGGAAGTTTTCGTCCATAAGTAATGTGGATAAGCTAGATAATGTTTCAAGGTGAGCTTGGTCCGCGCCTTCCGATGCAGCAATCATGAAGAAAAGATAGGTTGGTTGTCCGTCTAATGATTCATAATCGGCACCATCTTTTTTTCGTGCAAACGCAATAGCAGGCTCTTTAACCGCTGCTGTTTTTGCGTGTGGTATAGCAACGCCTTCACCAATACCAGTTGTTCCTTGTTCTTCTCTGGCTAAGATAGCTTTTTTAAATTCTTCTTTGTCATGTAAACGACCAGCTTCGTCTAATTTGTCGGCAAGTTCATCAATAATTTCAGGTTTTTTCTCTGCTTCTAATTCTAAAATCATCGTGTCTTGCTTTAATAAGTCAGTGATTTTCACTTTATTCCCCTCCTCGTTATGATAGTACTTCTACATTCACTTGCTCTCTAAGTTCATGAATGTATTCGGCTTCAGCCAAATCGTCACTAAAAGCAGTAGCACTTCCAGCTGCAACACCGTAAGCAAAAGCTTCTTTCACATTTTGCGTTTTAACGTAACCTGCAAGAAAACCAGATACTACAGAATCCCCAGCACCAACGGAGTTTTTTACTTCCCCTTTAGGGACATTTGCAAATAGAGTGTATTCATGATTAACCAGGATAGCTCCATCTCCACCCATGCTTACGATAACGTTATCAGCGCTTTTATTCATTAATTTTTTGGCATGATAGATGGCATCTTCTTTTGTTTCAATTGAAGTTTGAAAGAGTTCTCCTAGTTCATGGTGATTTGGTTTTAATAAAAATGTTTTTGTACCAATGAGGTCCTCAAGTGCTTCACCAGATGTATCAGCTACAAAGTGTGCTTCGTTTTCCTCACACCGCTTAGCCATTTCCTTGTAAAAGGAAGGAGGCATCGTTTTCGGAATGCTTCCAGCAACGACTAGAAAATCGCCTTTACTTAATTGGTCAACTTGTTGAAGTAACTCATGTTGCTGGTCATTAGTAATCTCGGGACCTGGACCATTTATTTCGGATTCATCAGAAGATTTTAATTTGACGTTAATGCGCGTCTTTTGCCCTGTATTTATAAAGTTATGATTCACGTGTGCTTCTTCTAGAGCTTCTTGTATAAATTGGCCGGTGAACCCTCCAATAAATCCAAGTGCAGTAGTTGAAATATCAAGTTTGCTTAAGATTCTTGAGACGTTAATCCCTTTACCACCTGGGTAATAATACGTCTTTGTAGCTCTGTTTAAGCCTCCCTCTTTGAATGCATCCACATGCATAATGTAGTCAATAGAAGGATTTAACGTAACCGTATAAATCATGGTGACACAACCTTTACTGTAGTTTTCTCTTTAAAAAGACTAATTCTATCCTCGTTCTCTTCATTCGTAATGAGTTGAGCCATATCTAAGTCAGCTACTTTGGAAAAGGTTACTTCATTTAATTTTGAAGAATCTCCTAAAATAAAGGCTTCTTGGGAATATGCCAGGGCAGTGCTTTTTACTACAGCCTCTTCAGGGTCAGGTGTGGTATAGCCGTAAAAAGAATGGATACCATTTACACCTAGAAAACATTTATCAAATCTATAATTGGTAAGCCCTGAAGTGGCACCACTACCAATCAATGCCCTTGTTTTATGTTTTACTAACCCTCCAGTAACATACGCCTCAATATTATGATCAATTAGCGCATCGATGAGGCTGAGACCGTTTGTCACAATGGTGAGATTTTTATCTCGCATGTAAGGGATCATCTCATAAGTCGTTGTACCTGCGTCTAAAAACACACAATCACCATCACGAATGAAGGAAGCAGCAAGCATAGCGATTTGCTTTTTTTGTTGAAGGTTTTTGGTTGATTTCTCAGGGATACTTAATTCTTCCCGTTTTTGATGGAGTATGGAAGCTCCGCCATGGACTCGTTTAAGCAAGTTCTTTTCTTCAAGTTGCTGCAAATCCCGACGAATAGTTGATTCAGAAGCATTTGTTGCTTGCACGAATTCATGTAATTTAACTGTTTGTTGATCATGGAGTAAGTCTAGTATTAGTTGTTGTCGCTGAGGAGTCAGCATGATTCATTCCTCCTATAAGTACCTTAACCTCATCATAAAGGAAGCCCTTTCACAAATCAATCAAAAACAATCAAAACCATCCAGAAAGTATCAAACAAAACGCATCCAATCAATCATAAATACTCAAAACTAAAATAAAATACTATTTAAAAAATTCAGCAATGGAAAATGCAAGGTAAATACCATTTTATTTATATAATAAAATGGTAATAGTAGAGAACATTTGAAGAAGGGAACTTCAAATAATACAATACTTTCTTGCTGAGTTGTCATTTTTATGCTACATTATCATTAGGTATTGTCCGTCTTAGGAGGTGGATCGTATGTATGGTTTAAGCGTTACATTACTCGTTATTGATGCAATTGCACTTATTACACTAGTTCTTCTACAATCAGGTAAGAGCGCTGGATTAGCTGGAGCTATTTCAGGTGGAGCTGAACAGGTTTTTGGTAAACAAAAAGCCCGTGGAATGGATGCTGTTATGCACAAGGCTACAATTGTCACAGCTGTTCTTTTCTTCGTGCTTACATTCTTAATTGGATATGTACTATAGAACAACGAGTTTTCTTTAGCTCGTTGTTTTTTTATTAGAAGTAGTGAAAGTATAAGTTTCTGGCGCATACATGTCTAGCTCCAGCGCCTCCCCCCTCGGGATCTTAAGTCAATCCTCGCTGTGGCCAAAAAAGCTCCACTTCGAGGATTGTCATAAGCCTGTCGTGGGGATGACCAAGGCACCTGAGCATTTCTTAGTTCCCCAGCTAATCCTCTTCAAGTTTTAACCTCAAGACTACGATCATTTTGTTCCCATTAAAATTATAACTTTGAAAATTAGTTCTTTATTGTTACGTGGACTTTGCTACAGGACGTAGATCAGTTCGATGTTGCAGGTCTCTGGAGCAACTTTCCGTGATTTCGGAGTCAGGATCGAGAAATAGGAGCGACCACACAATCCGTGGAACGCTAACCGCTAACCGGGCGCTTTCGCTTTTGTTCTTGAATAGGAACTATAAATGGGTTATGTTTGTGGGTTTCTTTGATTAGTGATGTGGCCACGTCCAGCTCCAGCGCCCAGCGACTAGCAAACTTCCGGCACCTCCTTACGATAAGTCAACATCGAATCGCTATCGCTCTTCGTGTTTCCTTTATCTCAAAAGACTTAGAGGAAGTTCGATTAAAATCGCTACGTCACGTAGCAACATCGAACCAACCCACGTCGTGTGGTGTGGGCAGCAGTTTGTACGTCGCTAACCGAGCGCTTCCGCTTTTGTATCCCATGTTTAGAAAAACTCTCTATCGTGAAGTATAGTAGCGAATCTGCAAAAGTCGCCTAGCTAGAATAAGGTGTGGTAATATGGAATCATTCTCATATTATTCCTTATCTTCCTAATTAAATAGATGCGTAAAGTATAAATTAATTCACAACTAGTTTAAGCGATTTTAGACAAAACATTCATCCACGAAAAAGGAGCTGAACATTATATGAAAATAAAACAACCTCAACCTTTTACGTTTGAAGCCGGCAATCGTGCGGTATTGTTATTACATGGATTTACTGGCCATTCTGCTGATGTAAGAATGTTAGGACGTTACTTACAAAAACAAGGGTACACTTGTCATGCGCCTATTTATAGCGGTCATGGGCAAGAACCTGAGGAAGTAGTTAAATACACACCAGAGGATTGGTGGCAGGATGTTCAAGATGCGTTTCAACATCTTCAAGATTTAGGCTATGAAGAGATTGCTGTCGCGGGTCTTTCTTTAGGAGGTGCACTTGGACTTAAATTGGCTTATAGTAAACCAGTGAAAGCTATGATTCCTATGTGTGCCCCTGTATTTTATGATAATGAAGAAGAGTTAAAGCAAGGATTCAGGCAATATGGAAAAGAATACAAACAATTAGAAAAGAAATCAGAAGAAACGATTCAGCAAGAGCTAGATGACATTCTAGCTACTTCCACAGATACCTTCACAGGACTAGGGAAATTGATAAAAGAAGTACATGACAATGTGGATATGATTTATTCTCCTACGTTTGTTGTACAAGCTCAAAAGGATAAAATGATTAATACAGATAGTGCTACGTACATTTATAACCATGTAGAAGCAGATCATAAAGAGATCAAATGGTACGAGGATTCAGGACATATCATTACTCTCGACAAGGAAAAAGAGACACTACATGAAGATATTTATCAATTCTTAGAATCTCTTGATTGGTCTGTGGAATAATAAGAAGACAATATACGGTAATTAAAGGAAGGTGAATAGTATGAGTCAAGAATTAAAGCAACAAATCATGGACTTCATACATGAAAATACGTCGAAGCCTCTTTCTGTTCAAGAAATAGAAGAGATGGCTAAGTATGATGAAGACCAAGATTTTTCAAGTTTAATGAAGACACTTAATGAATTGGAAGAAGAAGGCGAACTTGTACGTACTCGTAAAAATCGCTACGGTCTTCCAGAAAAAATGAATTTAACAAGAGGTAGAATCCAAATGCACCAAAAAGGATTTGCCTTTCTCATCCCAGATGATGAAGATAAAGATGATATCTATATCCACCACTCTGATTTGCATTCAGCCATGAACAATGATCGGGTGTTGGTTCGTACAGAAACGAATAGAGAAGATGATAAGCGACCAGAAGGTACCGTTATTCGTATTTTAGAACGTAAAACAAATGAAATTGTCGGTACGTATGATGACAATGGATACTTTGGGTTTGTTATTGCAGATGATAAACGAATCCCTAATGATATTTTTATTCCAAAGAATGCAACAAATGGAGCGGTAGATGGTCATAAAGTTATCGTGAAGATTACGAAGTATCCGGAAGCTCGTATGAGTGCTGAAGGCGAGGTCGTTCAAATTCTCGGACATAAAAATGACCCTGGTATTGATATTTTAGCGATCATTCACAAGCATGGTATCAAATCTGAATTCCCGGATGAAGTGATGGAACAGGCGCACAACACGCCAGATGAAATTTCAGAAGATGAAATCCAAAATCGCCGTGATTTACGAGACCAACAGATCGTGACAATTGATGGCGCAGACGCTAAAGACTTAGATGATGCGGTTGCTGTGCGCAAACTAGAGAATGGCAACTATCATCTTGGTGTTCATATCGCAGATGTAAGCTATTATGTCGAAGAAGGTTCGCCTATTGATAAAGAAGCAAATGAAAGAGGTACAAGTTCTTACTTAGTGGATCGAGTAATTCCGATGATTCCTCATCGTCTATCTAATGGCATTTGTTCTCTCAATCCACAGGTGAACCGGTTAACCTTATCTTGTGAAATGGAAATTAACGAAAGTGGAGAGGTTGTCAATCACGACATTTTCCAAAGTGTCATCAAGACGAATGAACGAATGACGTATGATGCAGTAAACAAAATCCTAGTTGAAGATG
The DNA here is from genome assembly GCF_009856295.1 of Pontibacillus yanchengensis. Classification (NCBI taxonomy): domain Bacteria; kingdom Bacillati; phylum Bacillota; class Bacilli; order Caryophanales; family Bacillaceae; genus Pontibacillus; species Pontibacillus yanchengensis. Next base: position 544,282 of record NZ_WMEU01000003.1, read on the forward strand.
ACCAGGAGACAAAAAGTCAATATGAAAGTCTAGTTCCAATGTTCAAAGATATGGAAGCACTAGCTAGTATTCTTCGCCAGAAGCGTTTAGAGCGAGGAGCCATTGACTTTGATTTTAAAGAAGCACAGGTACTTGTAGATGAAGAAGGCAAAGCAGATGATGTAAAACTACGTGAACGTTCCGTGGGTGAACGATTAATTGAAGAGTTTATGCTTGCTGCCAACGAAACAGTTGATGAACATTTCCATTGGATGAACGTACCGTTTATTCACCGTGTTCACGAAGAGCCGGATGCTGCTAAGCTTCAGCACTTCTTCGAATTCATTACAAACTTCGGTTATGTGGTGAAGGGCACAGCAAAAGATATCCATCCAAAAGCACTGCAAGAAGTTCTGGAGGCTGTGAAAGGCACGCAAGAAGACATGGTTATTTCTAAATTGATGCTTCGTTCTATGCAACAAGCTCGTTATGATGCCAATAACCTGGGTCACTTTGGGTTGGCTTCCGATTACTACACGCATTTCACATCACCAATTCGTCGTTATCCAGACTTAATCGTGCATCGTTTAATTCGCACGTATATAATAGAAGGAAAAGTGGATGATAAAACGACAGAACACTGGAAGGAAGAGATTCCTGATATTGCTCGTCATTCTTCTGAGCGTGAGCGAGCAGCGGTTGATGCTGAACGTGAAACAGATGATCTAAAGAAAGCGGAGTATATGCAGGATAAGGTTGGCGAAGAATTCGAAGGTGTCATAAGCTCTGTAACCAATTTTGGTCTATTTGTGGAGCTTCCTAACACAATCGAAGGTCTCGTACACGTAAGTTACCTGACAGATGATTACTACCACTTTGAAGAACGTCAATATGCTATGATTGGTGAACGTACGGGCAATGTGTTCCGTATCGGAGATGAACTGACGGTTAAATGTATTAATGTAAACATTGAGGAACGAGTTGTTGATTTTGAAATCGTTGGTATGGAACCACCAAAGAAAAATCAACCAAGCTCCCGTCCTAGTCGTCCGAAGGTAATCAATACGAAAAAAGAAAAAGATAAATCTTCTTATAAGAAAAATAATGCGAAAAGCAATAAAAAGGGAAAAAGCAACAAGCCATTTTACCAAAACAGTGGCGTTCCTAAAGGAAAGAAAAAGAAGAAATAATAAAAAAAGAAGCCTTGCCATTATGTTGGCAAGGCTTCTTCTGTATTGTTCGTTATTTTTCTACGAATAATCCATGAAGTATCCAAGGTTCTCCCACTTCTATAACTTCTGTGTCAGGGATTTGAGCATATGCTTCAGGTGTGAGGTCCAGCCATACGCCATCAATTTCAGGGTGTTGCTCTGTTTCGTGGAGGACCGTTTTCCAAAAGCCAGGCTGTTTGAATGCATCATTCCAGAAGTACTTCACGTTGGCATAGAGGTATTTCTTTTGATCTTCTCTAATGAACATAAAGCGGTCTCCGTTTGGATTTACATAACATGCGCTCGAGTCCAGATAATCATCTGTTATATAAATCTCATCAAACGGTAACGGATAATACGCTTCATAAGGAAATACATCAATGGAGAGTGACTGTACTAACTCTCTTTTCTTATCTCTATCTGTGATTTTATCCCATAACGGGCCATCTGTCCCTTCCAGGAGGTGGGGATGTGTCACCTTTGCAGGATAAAAAAGAGTCATCTGTGGAATAGAAAGCTTTTCTAATACTTTTCTAGCTGGTGAGTTTGAAATCTGGGTGTTTGCACCAATCCACTTGATGTTAGGGTGTTGATGAACTTCATTTATAATTTGTTGTAATAAATAGGTTGCATGGCCTTTACCGTGATAACGTCGGTCGCTACGCAAGCGTCCTAGCATAGCATATTGATCATAGAAAGTTGTATATCCTGCAACGGCGATAATTTGATCGCCATCGAATAATCCATAGACAACATTATTACGACGACTAATCAAGTCAGGGAAGATGCGAACAACATAATCATCTTCGATACCTGTTTCCATATTCCTTACTGCTTCATGATCCTGAACGTCTAATCGTCTCACTTGTAGTACTCCGTTCACCACGGTAATACCCCCTTTAATGTCTATGAATGTACGGCTGTATTTGTCTTTATTCAATAGCTTGAGCCATTTTCCAATCCATATATTCTCACATGGCAAGCTATTTTGTCTATGTAAAAGCTTTAAGGTTTTTGTAAAAAATGAAGTGGGAAAAGGTTGGAGTGTAGGAACTGGAAAACATTCTTCATTTTTGATACAATATAGGTTACGCAATACGAGGAGGAACGGGTTATGCCAAAAGGTCAAGGAAAAGTAGTCGCACAAAATCGTAAAGCCAATCATGATTTTTATATAGAAGACACATTTGAAGCTGGAATCGTATTGAGAGGTACTGAAATCAAGTCGATTCGTGCAGGACGTGTCAATATGAAAGAAGCCTTCGCCAGAGTGGACAAAGGCGAAATTTTCATTCATAACATGCACATCTCTGCTTATGAACAAGGAAACCAATTCAACCATGAACCTACCCGAATGCGTAAATTACTCCTCCACCGTAAGGAGATTGACCGCTTAATCGGAGAAACCCAACAGCAAGGATATTCATTGGTACCACTGAAAATGTACATTAAAAATGGTGTAGCAAAGGTACTGATTGGGTTAGGTAAAGGTAAGAAGAAATATGATAAACGGGAAGACTTGAAGCGGAAACAAGCGAAGCGTGATATAGACCGTGCTATTAAGAATAGTGGGTATTAGGAGTGCGTTTCCAGCAGATACCAGTCGTTATCCTTTGAAATTAGCTGGCTATGTGTTATACTTGTATATGTCGTTGAAGCAATAACGAACATTTTCAACTGAATAGTGAGTGCAACAGCTCATCTCCGTTCAGTTCTCATTCATGGGGACGTTACGGATTCGACAGGGATAGATCGAGCTTTAGTTGCGAGCCGAGTGGCTACTCGTAAAAAGCCATTGCCTAAATATAACTGGCGAAGAAAACAATTACTCTCTAGCAGCTGCATAAGCAGTTGCCTAGAGGATCCTTCCTGCCATCGCCCGTGTGGTAGATTGAAGGGTCTCAAACTGAAGCGGGCTATACGTTCATTCGCCGTCTTAGGATGAACGAAGAACACAATAAGACTAGCTGCAAGGAAGCCTGTCGGTAGGCCGAATTGACAGCGAATGACAATATATCGACTACGCTCGTAGAAGCTTTAGTGGCGATATCTCTGGACGTGGGTTCGATTCCCACCGTCTCCACTTTCAAAAACCAAAATTACACTTGCAAAACGAACTGTAATTTATCGTTCGAGAGTGGGAATTATTAATCCGAAAAATGATAAAAAGTCAAACGAAGAGCAGTAAGGGTATATATCCCTGCTGCTTTATTTGTGTTTTATAAAATATGTTGTAACTAGCAGTCAAATAAAGCGGTTATCCCTTCAAAATTGCCCCTCTAATTAGAGTTAGCAACATATCCTATATAATCCCCCTCACTAAAACTGCACGAATATGAGAGTAAGAATACCTTATAACACTCCACATTCCCCACCATAGGGGTATTTTCCACAATCATCTTATACATACATTCCAAGTTTTTATCAGCAACCGCTTCTTGGATATCTTCTTTTTCCAGCAATGCAAAGCGGAAATCTTCCAGGAACACATTATCTTCAATTTTATAAAAGTTTTTTAAGTTATTTATTAGAGTATCAACTTTCCCCTCAAAACCCTTTTCCATCAATACTCACCGCCCTTTTGTGATTCCATTATATTCTCTTTACCCGTTTTTATCTACGAAAATGAGGTCTTCACAAAAAAATTGGTAATTCCTCATACTTATTTGTATAGAAAAAATTTAAATTTTCCTTCATAAAAAATGAAGAAAAAAGCAGGGAACCGCTTCCCAATCTCTAAGTAGACAATATAAGTAAAAGGGAACATATGTTCTTGATCGGGAGGCTGGAACCCACAAACAGCCAGAAGGGAAAAGGTGATATATATGTTTAAAAACAAAAAAGAAATTAGAGAATTATTAGAAAAAATTAATGAGGAGGTTAATATTTCGTCAGAAACAATATTTTGCAATGGACCGGGGAAAATTGAGATTGAAAAACTAAACGAGGAAGAGTTCAGAATTATGGGCTATGGAAAAACACCGGGTAATAGAGATCAAGATTATTCTTACTTGGATAAAGAGCAAGTCGTTAGCATGATATGGCGTTACCGAAAAGGCGCACAAATTGGATTTATCAATTAAATAAAACGAAGCGGGTCTTATCCCGCTTCCTATAACTAACCACAGAATCGGATCTCACTAAAGATAGCACGGGAGGTGATATAAATGAGTAAATATGACAAGTTACAACTATTGCAAGACTATATAGCCGAGCATGGCTTTAAAACTCACATTTACATTTATGTAAAACACAACACAAGATATAAAAAATTAAAACTGTATATAACTAACCCTGATTTTGGAGAACAGGAGTACATAGTTAAAAACAATGCTCCTGCATACCGAAAAGGATCAATTTACTGGAGATTCAAAACTCTTACTGATTTATATGAAAAGTACGAGGTGAGGACAGAGGGAGAGCAGTACATGACGCCACTTTCGGAACGATAATTTTACTTAAAATTTCTTCATAAAAAATGAAGATTTTTGCAGGTAATCGCATTTCGATAACTAACTGTAGACATATGAAAGGAGTTGGTAAAGATGAGGTACATACCAAACATGCACGATGGAACAGTAAAAACACTAAAAGAGGTTAAGCAGTTGGGAATGTCACGAGGAGAATTAATATTCCGTGGGTACTTAACTAACTTTTTTGGCTATAAACAATATAACGGGCAGGAGTACTACATACTTCGTAAAAAGGTTGGTGACGATTACTACAAATTTGAAAAAGTGAGTAGAAGCGGTACAAAGCACAAACTGCCTAAACTATTGCACGAAGGTTGGGAGATTGTAAAAGAGCCGACAGATAAAGAAGAATAGAAGTGTTGCTATTACTATACATAGCCGGGTAACTAAAGACAGCACTGAGGAGATATTTTTGAATAAAAATGTGTTAAAAACGTTAGGACATAATCCATCGACTCGAAGTTTTTGAAATGGAGATTAACGGACTCCATTATCGTGTAAGACACGTCTATTATAAGAAAGAGTTAAACTATCCCTTCCTTGTAACTATCTCTAAACCGGATATTAATTTTGATAAAAAGGAAATTGCTCTTAATGACATAGAGGACTTATTTACATTTATCAAAAATGAGGAAATCTCCAAGGATTATAGGAATGTATGTAAAAAAATTAGTAAACCATTAAATAGTGGTAAGTGTTAAATATCCATAATACAAGGATTTTAAAAACAATAATTAAAACATAGTATCAAAACAAAAATCACAATCCAAAACCTTGTTCTAAAAAGGAAAAGGAGAGTGATACAAATGGCTAATATTTATAATGAATTACTAAAAACTGATTACTTAGAAAAACTACAAAATGAAGTTATAGAAGTAAACAATGAAGATGTTAAAGAAAGAAAATATCCAACTGTTACTACAGAACAGCAGAATGCAGAAGTTGAAGCATATGAACGAAAACAGAAGGAGGAAGCGGTACAACTCGTTTCTGAAAAGCAAAAGGCTAATATGAAAATATGGGAAGCGGTTCTCAAAGACGAAGACGGTAACGAGGTTATTGGGCCGAAAAACCATAAGGTTGCATACGATGAGAATGGAGTTAAATTCATTCCTCCGTTCTTGCATTGCAAAGAGGATGATAAAGGTAATAAGAAATACTATATCAAGAAAGGTTATGTAGCGGAATACCTAATTGAAAACATCAACTCTATACATATTGCTGGTGTACTACACCTTTATGAGAACGGTGTTTATCGTCCTATTTTCAACAAGGAGGAAGAGGGTATTATTAAAGCCTTGATAACTCCAGAGTTCTCCACACAGGCAATGACGAAAGATATTGCCTACCAGTGGAAAATTGACCACCGTATTAATGTTCATCAAAAAAATGTAAATCCTAATCCGTTTTTGATTAACTTAAAAAATGGAATGCTCGACATAAGTGACTTGGACAACTGGAAATTCACAGAAGGACACTCACCTGATTACCTTAGCACTATACAAGTGCAAGCCAACTATAACAAAAATGCAAAAGGGGAAAACTTCAAGAAGTTTCTTAATAGCAGCGTTCCAGACAAACAAGTTCAGATGTTATTGCAAGAAATGATTGGGTATTGCTTAACTCCATTTACGCATAGTAAGCAAATGTTATTCATTTTAACTGGGGAAGGTGATAGTGGTAAATCTACATTTATCAACTCCACGCTTGAGTCTTTATTAGACGATACTGCTAAAGCCAATCAAGAACTGCAAGAACTCGATAACGAGTATAACCGTGCGGAACTATTTGAAAAAATAGTAAATGTGTACTCTGAGTTACCAGATAAACCATTAAAGGATAGTGGTTATCTTAAAGCAGCGACTGGTAACGATAGCCTTCCTGCACGACGCATTTACGAGGCTCCGTTCAAGTTTAAAAACAAGGCTAAGTTTGTATTTTCTGCAAACACTTTACCTGCGAACTTTTCTTCAGATACTAGTGACGCATACTACAATCGCTTAACTATCGTTCCATTTATTGGTGATTTAAAAAAGAAAGACCCTACTCTAAAATACAAGTTAGAAAAGGAACTTGATTTCATACTAATGTGGGCATTAGAAGGGTTACATAGATTAATGAAAAACGGTTGGAAATTCACTCAAAACGATAAGAGTGAAGACTTAAAAGCAGAATACAAAAAAGAGTCCAATCCAATCATGACGTTTATTGAAGATTACTGCGAACTAGACCCTAGCAATGAAACACCTCGTGCTAATCTGTTTATCGCTTGGCAAAACTTCTGTCAGCAGAATGGACACCATGCAGGATCTCAAATTAAATTCAACAAAAATCTTAAAACACTATATGGTAATAAAGTCACACAATCTCAAATGAACAACAGTAAGCGCACGAAATCTTGGAAAGGCATAAGAGAACTGAAATTTGACGAAATTGAATAATCTCAAAATTGAGGATGGTATTAGCCATCTTCTTTTTTGGCTTATTTTGCTGATGAGCCGACTTTTCTGGTTCATGAACCAACTTTATGAACCAATTTTCCCCTAGAGTCCAGAGGGATGAGCCAACCGAACCAACTTTTTCGAATAAGTTATTTCGTTTTTATATAGACTGCATGTAGATATATGAGGTTCCATTATATATTCCCAGTAGGTTTGACCTTAACTCGGTTCACTCGGCTCATGTGTTGGGGCTGTAAGTCTGAACTTGTTTATAACTCGGTTCACAGGTTGGTTCATAGTACAAAGTCGGTTCATGTTCTCTAATTAACTTTTCAAAATAAAAATCTTTATAAAAAATGAAGAAGAAAAGAAGGGGGACGTATGTTCGTGTGTAGGGGTCTGCCTGTAATAAAATCACAAAGACAGAGCGTGCTATGGACTAGCACTACCCCATATGAGAATAGTATAAAGGAGATGATACATATGGGAGTTAATTTCAAAGAACAAACTGGATTTATATATAGTCCATGGTAAAGGAAATGGTGTTTGACCGTCTGGAACAACTAGTTTACAGCCAAGAGCAAATTAAAGAAGCATTCGGGATTTACATGGACCACATGAGAGAGTTTTCGATTTTGAATATCACACTTTCCAATTGTTTATCGTGCTCTTTTAGTGCATTAGTCACTCTATTCATTTTAAATGCCCCCCAAAGACTACTGGCAATAGGAATATTCCCCATTACGGTATCCACTCCTGCATCTAATGCACTATCTTCTGTTACTTGTAACATATCTTTTATATACTGTGTCGGCTCCATATCATCACCTCTAATTAATCATCTTCGCTAAGAAAGAAGTCGAAAAATCTCACTCCAAACCGTGTTAATTCACCCGCTTGTAAAGACTGAAGTTCACGATGCTCTGGTTCAGTTGTTAATGTTAATCTAGCAAACTTATTTAACTGATAGAAATTAATATCGTACAATTCGTCTCTCCGTTCTCGTTCGTCGTCTGATTCTTCGTACCTTCTAAATCTGTAATCTGGGACCTTAAACGTTGCAGGATCTCCTGTATATTGATGCTCATATTTTTTAAATAAATAAACTAAATCAGAGAATCTCATCTGTTCTAAGATATCGTAATAGTGATAAATCCGCTCCAACTCTTCAATGTCCTGATCTACCACATGCTGGAACCCGTCAATGATAACCTTTGCTTTTTCATCCTCTTCATCCTCAATCAAATGCCTCACTATAAGAGGAAACACTTCCTGCTTGTAAAAGACTGCATTTTCTTTTTGCTCTATTTTGTTCTTAATTTCTTGAACTTGTTTATAATTTTCTTTAATTCTTAGTTCAAACTTCCTCATTTTAACCTTTCTATACAAATTACCAACAACAGGGATTGCTACAAATCCTACGTCAACAGCAGTTTCCATCACCGTATCTTCACCGATTCCGAACAGTTCTTTCACCAGATTATTTACATCCTGCATGATATCCCCCTCTACACGCTGCTTTCCGAATAAATACGCGCTATAATATAAATATTAACAAAATTTTCAATAATAAAAAATAACGAGGTGGTTTAAATGTACGGGGTAAATAGTCAACGTAAATACTGGGCATTTACTATGTATTTCATGATTTTCGTGATGGCATTGTCTTTTCTAATCGTTTATCCTATCAACTTCTTTATTTTAAAGTGGGACACAGGTGTCTTTGCTTTCGGCTATGCAATGTCATTCGTCTTAGGAGTTACTCTATTCAATAATTTATATATGTTCCTTCGTCCACAGTTGGGAGAGAGCGAAAAGAAATGGTTGAACAGTTTACACGAGGCTATGGTTCTAACTTCATTTGTTGGTGTATGTGTCTTTTATGCTTATATTATGTATATTACTAATAATCTGCAAACTGGTAGTTGGTTCGGTATCTTTTTAGGCACAGGTGGGTTCTCCTTCTACTTGGCAGCAGATGAAATAGACAAGAGGTACATTCAAAAAATAGAGGAAAATGGTAAAAAGACATATTTCACTTATTAAAATTACAGGGATCGCAGGGGATTAATATAAAAAGAAAGGTATTATATATTAGTTTGTGTTTTAACGTTTTTAACTCATTTTTAGGTTATTTAACACATAATGAGTAGGTTGGAATTAAGGTCATATTACAATCCGTTAAATTGTGGTGATATGCGTTGATTGTTACTTTTTATTTAAAAAAGGATACTCTTATTCCAAAGCAGGGCGACAGTAGTCGCTCTGTTTTTTAATATGTATAAGAATCAATAAAGTATTTTGCGAGGGTGTATACGAAATCATTTGAATACTTGAAGCATAAAGAAGAGTAGGTAATGCATGCTCTTCTTTATTTGATCTAATGTAAATATATGGAGTTCGCTATGTTATAATTCACCTACCTCCTATTTTGCACGTGGGAAATTTGCTAGAATTGGTAATATGAGAGATTTTTAGGAGGGACAACTATGTTAGAAGAAGAGAACCAAGTATCTATGTTTGACGATGAAGATAACTTAGAAGAACAAGATAGTGAGATGAGTGTATTTTTTGAAGAGGATGAGGGCCCTTCTAATGAGGATGAGGCAGAATTCGGTGATGATGAATTGTTTTCTGAACATGAGTTACAGAACGTAATAATGTATAGTATTAAAACCGGGGATCCTGATACAGTGGAGAATATTTTGGATCAAAACAATCCTGTTGAGATAGTACAGTTAAACAGGTTTAAAGATGAACTTGAAGAAGATACATTGGTTTTCATTGTGTTAGGTGGAGATAAATCTAAGTCACACGTGACTTGGGAAACAGGACTTATAGGTATTGGACATATAGAAGATGGACCATACGATATCGGGTACAGTGGGAATAACTTCAAAGTATCTATAAATATTGACCTACTTCTTGATGATAATATTAAAAAGGATGACCTTGTTCCATATAAAGATACATACAATATTCCCGGAATATCACCCATGACTAAAGGAGAACCTAATCAGGCTTTAAGTAAAATTTCTGGTAAGCAACTATTGGGGTTAGTCCGTGCTATTTTAGATTATTATCCGGATTCAGAGGAAGAACTAGAGGATATTTTCGGTGCCCGTTTCATGTTTAATGTTAAGGAAAGAATGACATATTTAGTTGAACAAACTAGAAATTTTGAAGAACAGCAAGAGGAGAAAGGTAATGAAGTAACAACATCTAATGTAGGTATATATAGTCCAAATGTAGATAATATAAAGGGCTCACTACTAATGGATAAAGCCCCAATAGAATATTTGAAAAATTATATTAATATCCACAAAGACATAATTCTTACAGGCCCTCCGGGAACTGGGAAAACAACAATCGCAGAAAGAGCGGCTAGCGAAGGTGAAAATACAGGCTATATTGGTGGGTATATCCTAAGCACAGCAACTGATGATTGGAGTGCATTTGATACGATTGGTGGTTATATGCCTGACCCCAACCAGTCTGGTAGCCTTATCTTTCAAGAGGGATTAGTTTTGAAAAGCATTCGGCAAAATAAATGGTTGATTATTGATGAACTGAATAGAGCAGATATTGATAAAGCATTTGGGCAAATGTTTACACTTCTTTCTGGAAAGGAAATTGAATTACCGTTCAAATTAAATGGCCAACCTGTAAGGCTTAAAAAACATAGTGGGTTAACTTCTTACTTTGATTCAACCTACAGTACATATTACATTGGCCAAAATTGGCGCATTATTGCAACAATGAATACTTTTGATAAAAATAGTTTGTTCTCTTTCTCATATGCATTTATGCGTAGGTTTGGATTTATTGAGATACCAGTTCCATCTAAAGCAAACTATACTGCATTAATTAACTCAAGCAATTTACTAAATGAAGATAACAAAGAGTTTGTACTTAATGTTATAGAGAAATCTCCAAAACCACTAGGACCGGCCCTTATTATTGAATTAATGGATTATATTGAATTAACAAATAATACAAGCAGAATTGAAGCAGTATGTGGTACTATCATTCCTCAATATGAAGGGTTAGATTACAAAGATATATTCAATTTATATGAAGGACTTTTCGGTTCTTTAAGTGAGGAAGAAAGAAAAGAATTTAAGAGGTTTGTATCTGACTTTTTTGAGGTGCCTTTAAAAGGTTTTGAGAAAATTGAAAATAGGTTATCAAGTGAAGATGATGAAGATGAAGAATAGGTTAATGTATAACCTCAGCATTCAATGTATAGTAGGTGGTAATTATGCTACCAAACAATAATGACTGCTGGACAACTAAAGATTATGAAGAAATCTTAGAGAAATCTAATAAACATCTATGGAGATTTATTCAAAAGAATTCTTCCTTGTTTTCTGTCGAAGATGCTTTTTTAAATTTAACTAAACTAAGCAAAACAGACTTACAATTGCTTAGTAAAATTCATTTCATCCTTTCAGAAGAAGTCAAAATGTTTGTTGATGAGGTTGCTCCGTCTTTACTGAAAAAGTTATCTAAGACATCCTTAAAAGAGAATGAAGTTCTAAGAGGACACGTAAAAGGTAAGATAAATTGGACTAGAACCATTAAAGAAAGATACTCTACCGGAGGAGATCCTTCAATATTCGTTTGCAGCCGAAGATCAGCAGTGTTTGATTTGCCTGAAAATAGAGTTCTACTTTATCTATTAAAGCAGATATATCATATATGTAGTGAAATTACTAACTATGAACATACTGAAATAGAAGGTTTTAATGTTCCTGAATCTGATAAGTGGGATTTGACTGTCAAAAACATAGGTATAAAAACAAAAAAACTTTTGAGAAACCCGCATGTACAAAAGATTAGTGACATGCACTATTTGACAAATAAAACGTTGATTAGTGCAGAAAAAACTAGAGGGCATATGTACAATAAACTTGCAGATGTAGGCCGAAGGTTTAATGAAATGACAAACAATCCTTTAACCTACCTGAATAATATATTAAGGGGGAATGCTCTTAGGCCTTTATCAAAAGATACATTATTTGAGATTGCGGTTTTATTTAACATTTCCGATTTTCTTTCTTCAACTGGATGGACTGAGAAAAAGGCTACATTAATTGGCTCAAAGTCCAATATTATTAGTCACTATATGTTAGATGATTTGGAGTTAAAAGTATATTATCAAGGTTTACCAAAGTCATTTACAAAGAATAGTAAATATGGTCCTTTAATGGCTGATTACGGCCTTAGTTCAAAATACCGTCGTCCTGATATTATTCTTGAATTAACGAAAGGTAGTAAAAAAACGTACTTGATTATTGAAGTTAAGCGTTCTGATAAAAGGGACTATTTATCAGATGGAGCATACAAATTATTTGGATATATAAAGGATTTTGAAAACGTTAAAGAAGAGGATATAGATATTAGAGGAGTTTTGGTCGGTTGGTCTAACATCAAGGACAAAAGCACTTTTAATTCCGATAGTGAAGTGTACATTTCCTCATGGAATAATATGAGTGAAGTACTTAAGTGTTTAATACCGGGTGAATTTGAAGACTCTGTTGAATAATAAGGTGGATTTTGGGATTAGTTTTAATTTTATGGTTATTCAAACTTAATGTAATTGGACTTTCATTAAATTCTCATACAGTGGTTAAAATGGTACATGAGAGCATTGTTTGTTAATGTTGTTATAACAAATGAACAAAAAGGGTGATTTTAGTGAAGAATTCGTTCGATGACAATTCTTTGTATTTGGAAATAGAGAATTTTGAAGATGGCAATGATGAGAATAAGGAAAGGGATGTTCTAAACCCAACATATTATTCAAACAACGAATTAACTGAAATATACCCCGAAGCAAACATTAAGGTTGAAAGAGAGCAATATCCTATCTTTCAACTTAAAAGAAAGTATGACAAACAAAGTATTATTCTAGACCCAGACTTTCAAAGAGCAAAAGTTTGGAAATCTAATCAACAATCTGAGTTAATTGAGTCTGTTTTAATGGGGATGCCTCTTCCTACATTTTATTTAAATGAGTCAAAAGATGGCAATCTAATAGTTGTAGATGGACGACAAAGGCTAACAACTTTTTTCTCATACTTAAATGATGAATTTAAATTAGGTAATCTAAGAATACTGAGTTATTTAAATGGAAGTAAGTTCAGTGATTTGGATCAAAAGTTACAAGCCAATTTAGAGGATTTTCAATTAATTACTCAGGTAATAAAGCCACCTACTCCTGACAGGATAAAATTCGACATTTTCGATAGGGTAAATAGGGGAGGGACACCTTTAAATAACCAAGAAATGCGAAATGCTCTTTATCAAGGAAAAGCATCGAAACTGTTAAATATTATTTCAAAATCGCAAATTTTTAAGAAGGTTACTACTAACTCCATAAATTCAGTAAGGATGAAGGACAAGTATTTAATATTAAGAACAATAGCATTTTACTTATGGAGAAAAAATATGTTGTTAGATCCAAATGGTTATAAAATAAATTATAAAAATGATTTAGATGAGTTTCTCGGTAATACAATGGAATTCTTAAATTCTTTAAGTGATGAAAGTATAGAACAATTAGAGAATTTGTTTTATAAAGCCTTAGAAAACAATTATGAAATATTTGGACAAGATGCATATAGAAGACCCTCAGATGGTGGTAAGAAAAAGCCGATTAATATGATACTGTTTGAATCATTCAATTACTTATTTACCCATTTTGATACTTCGACTTGTAGAGAAAATAAAGCAGTTATTAAAGAAATATGTGAATTTTTATTAAAAGATGAAGAGTTAAATAGGCTACTTACTAGTGATAGAGGTCGGGGAATTGTGATTCCAGATATTTTTGATATCTTTGATAATATAACAAAGGAGATTTTATATGCTGTCCAAGATTGAAATAAATAACTTAAAGTGCTTTGCATCTAGTGAAATTGACTTAAGTAACTTTAACTTACTAGTAGGAATGAATTCAGCAGGAAAATCAACTTTAATTCAATCAATATTATTGGCAATTCAGAATGTAACAAATGAAGGAAGGAATCCTTTAAATGGACATTTAATATCACTAGGTGAATTTAGTGAAGTTCGAAACTTTGTAAGAAATGCAAAGAATTTTTCGATCAGTATTGAAAGTACGGATAATGAAAGATTGGATCTGTTTTTTGAAGAAGATTATAATGGATTAAATCTAAACTTAGACAAAGAAAACGCTGAAGCATTGTACAATTTTTTTGATGAAAAGAACAAGCGTATTAGATATTTATCATCTAAGAGGATAGGCTCACAAGATTTATACTCTAAGAATTACGAAAATCAAAATGATATAGGTGTATTTGGCGAATATGCAATTGATTATTTTGATAATAATAAGTCTGTTCCAATTGAAGACGAATTTATAACTGATAAAAATATAGGGAGTACCCTCGAACAGCAACTTAACTATTGGCTTAAGTATATAATTAACGGAGAATTATCTACACAAGATATTGAGGGTACAGATCTTGTAAGAGCAAAGTTTTCTTATGTGAATAATAGAGCAGTTAGACCTAAAAACATTGGATCGGGACTAAGTTACGTAATCTCCATAATCATTAGTACTCTCTCTTCCAAAAAAGGTGATTTAAATATTATTGAGAATCCAGAAATCCACCTACATCCAAGGGCTCAATCTAGATTAACCGAGTTTTTGACTTTTATAGCAGATAAAGGTGTTCAATTTATCATAGAGACACATAGTGATCATGTTTTCAATGGTATGAGAAAAGCAATAAATAAACATGTGATATCTGATAATAATGTGAGTACGCATTTCTTCGAAATAAATGAGGAAACATTATGTTCAAGTCCTGTAGAAATAGTATTTGATAGGCATGGGAAAGTTAAGAATCATCAAATAGGTCTCTTCGATCAATTTGATGATGATCTTGATGAATTATTAGGGTTGTGATTGAATTGGAAATAGTTGTTAATGGGTTTTCGGTAGATGGAAATTTCAATGATGAAAATGAATTTTATAAATCTTTGTACGAAATAGTTAGAATAGAGAGAGTTATGTCGGACTTTTCCTTCTCTCTTCTTAAACACTATGAATTGTATTCTTCACTAGTAACTAGAGAACTTACTTTAAACGATGTTTTAACGATAAAGGAGTCAAGAGCGAATGATGAGGTTACTATATTCAAACGATTGCTAAGTAATCTCACTCAGACCCCTCCATTTTGGAACGATAATCAAAAGCATAGCCATAACGATAAATACACATGTGAATATACTTCTGATACTTATGGATATTCTCTTGCAGAGGCTTGTGAAAGAGATCAGTTGGTGCTCTCATTTGATCATATTAATTTCCGTGTACCTTCTATAAATATTCAAAAAAATGCTCAAGATAAGCAATTAATAAACTTCTTTTCGTTCTATGAATTTCTTGATTATTTATATGAAGAGGGATTTATAGATGCCTTATATTATTGCAAGAAAAAGTTTGATTCAGGTATGATTTCTTTTGAACTACTGGAGAAAGGTTATGGATTTGAAACGCTAGAAAATCAAGAAATTCCACAATACATATCAACTTTTGAATATTTTAATGATTCGACTTGGTCAGATATATTTCAAAACAATAGTTTAGATTATAAATTATATCAGCCTAGTAAAGAGAATGATTGGTTTAAGGAGTCCAAATTTAGTAATAAAAAAATTTATAAATTTAGAACTAGCCAAAAATATAGGTGCTTTGGATTTAGAGAAAATGATACCTTTTATGTTTTGAGGTTTGATACAACTCATGAAATAAGCGATAATGGTTAATTTTAAATCTATGAATCTAACATGTTAAAAGGTTATAAATTGTTAGAATCATTGAGGAAATAATTTTTACTGGGCTGGAAGTATATTAGAATAAAGAGCGCAAAGTAAGCGCTCTTTATTTCATTAAACTATGAAGTTTTAATTTCTTCCTTTAATTTTTCTATAAGTAGTTTGATTGACCTCATGTCTCCTGTTTGCACATAATAATTGGATGCATCTAACTTATTGTTCTTTCCTACTTTATTCAAATATGCCCCTCTTGGAACAAAAAGTTGATTATTAATTGCCCTCTTCAGATCACCTCTAGTAACAAAACCTGCAATTTCATACTTGAAAGAATTCTTTATTATGTTGGCATATAGTTCGTCTGCAGAAATTGAAGAACTATAAAGAGATCTCATACCCTTTAATATATCTGAAGCAAAGGGATGGAGTCTTACCAGAATAGAAGCATCATATTTACCGCCATTTTTTTCGATATCTGGAATGTAAAGTCCATCTTCATTCCAGTCTTTTGATTCTAATAGCAGTAATTGTCCGTAAGATTTAGTTGACTTTATAGATAACTTCCTTTTTCCTATTTCAAAATCGCCTGAATCCCAACTACCTAGATTATACATATCAGTGTCGGGACGAGATACTTCTAATCCTTGAGAGGTGAATATATTATATATTGCAAATTCTGCAAGTTTACCTTGGAAAGTGTCTGCAAATACCTCCCCATTTTTCCTTTGATGTGTGCCACCAGAACGATAGTTTCTATGTACACCCTCACTTCCGAAACTCATTCCATAAGCAAAATTGAAGACTTCATCAATGATCTCTTCTCTAAATTCTCCATGTGGACTGAAACTTTTAGTGTTAGTGAATTTAAACACTGTCCCATTTGAACTTCTGTAACTTTCCATCTTTTCCATTTAGTCACCCCAATATAAGTAATTTAGGGTAAATCTTACTATAAATATGAATTAGTGGCCACACCTTTATTTCCAATAAAATCTAGAAAACACCAACATATATATAATTATGTGACAAATTTCTGGTAAAATAGTTACAATAAATAATTTAATTTTGAATTATATGTGTTGGAGGAAAGACATGTCGATTAAAAACCTAAAAGTTCTCCATAATGAGTTAGAAAAAGAATTACCTGATTGGATTAAATTTGCAAATGTTCTGGGTGAGTACATATATGATTATGGTTTGTATAAAAAAATACCTGCCAAGATTGTAATATCTCTGCCTACTCAACTATATTTTTCTTTGTTTATTGCTATGGGAATTGCAGACAAAAAGTTTTCAATTAATAAACAAACAAGATCAATTCGAAAAACTTTTTTAAGTTTGGAATCTGGTAGAAGAATTATATATGTTGATGAGTATAAAGCAAGGAAGATGTCTGTTTTAGCATTGGAAGAAAGTCCAGTATTTGAAGGAGAAATGCTGCTTAAAGTAAAAGATGGAAATGTAGAATTCGGCATCCCGGAATGGCAATGGTTAGAGAAAGTGATTATTTTAGATGAAGAGTATGATGGCATAAAAAATTCAATTAAGGTGAATAACAAAAAGCAATTAGGATTAAATGACAATTTATTCCTAAAAAGTATTTATTCTCAGAATCAATTAAATAGAAATGCTTTCTTTCCGGGAGACTACTTTTATCTAATAGGAAATTTGCTAGATATAGAAGAGTCGTTGAAAGAGGAAATATTTATTTCTGACGGAGAAAGAGGTGCTTTACAAGATTTTTTATATCTGAATTCCAAAAATAGTTATACAAATGGGAAATTAATTTCTTCACAAAAGAGGAAATTAGATTTTGAAGTAAATGAGAGTACTCCAGTGATTTTCTCTGATTCTCTCAGTTACCTTAAACAAAAGAAAAAATTTCAGAAAAACCCTCAAATA
Source organism: Pontibacillus yanchengensis (assembly GCF_009856295.1). NCBI lineage: Bacteria > Bacillati > Bacillota > Bacilli > Caryophanales > Bacillaceae > Pontibacillus > Pontibacillus yanchengensis. The sequence continues at coordinate 562,096 of NZ_WMEU01000003.1, forward strand.
ATTATTACAAGTATGACTGAAAGTGAAAGTAGGTCTACTGAAATAATTGAGGAATTAAAAATAGATTATCTACAGAATGATAATTCTTTAATTACTAAAGATATACTGAATTATATTAAATTAAATGAAGTGAAAGTGCCTAACGGGGTAGAACTTATGGGGTGGAGGTGAGATCTTGAGTTTTAGTAATGTACTAGATCAGTATGAAATTGTTAATAGTACAGTTTCTTTTAGGCAAATCAGCAATAGTGAATTGAAGCATTTAGGGATGAAAATAAATCAATTAAGATATGAAATTTTTAATACTTACGAGCATGACGAACATCTTTTTGAAGTACTAAATGTAGTTAAGAAATGTTTTTTTAAACTGATTACTGGCTTAAATACCTATGAACAAATTATAACTAAGGATTTAGAAGGAGAAGTGTTAAGGAGCCTTACACAGGTGAAAAATAGTTATCCTGAATTGTTTAGTTCACTTGTATTGGATGTTGGAAAATTAATCAAAGGTTTATCTGAAACAAAAGATAATAGTTTACAGGAATCTATCATTAATTATATTCAAGAAAAGAAAGAGAAGACGGGTCTAAAAGTAGTAATAGTATCTAAGAGTGCTTTGTCTGAAGAGGAAAAAGAGTTAGTAAAGAAAAGTATTGATTCTTCTTTAAAACTCCAATTCCTAACTTTCAGCAGTTTCAGGAAAAGTTTAGTTGTTTTTGATGAGGTAATCTATATAGGGAATCCTGATTATTTTGGTGAGACTGCTAAACGAAATTTTAAAAGTAGTAATATTACTTTTTTTTCATATGATTTTTTCTCTAACAAGATTATCCCCAGAAATATTTTAGATGAAATAGATAGCCAAGGAGTTTTTAGCACTCTTTATGATCATGTGAGTTTTGAGAAAACATTAGAATTTAAAGAAGAAATATCGTTAGTAGAGAGAGAATATAAAGAGGAGGCTGTTAATCAATTAATTGAAAGGTCTGTAAACGGCTCTGATAAAGGTCAAGAAAATGTAGAAACAAAAGTCGTTACGTTAGAGAATAACAGAATTATTTTTATACCTACAGATGCAAAAGTAAGAGTTTTCTCTCCTAATGTAAAAAATAAAGTAGTAGTTCAAAAAAGTTTTATTGATGTTGAAGAGGACGACTTTATAGTCATAAGAAATGAAAGTGACACTAAATTGATTGCCGAAGTTGCAGATAGAGAGATACTAAGAGAAAACGCAATAAAGTTCAGACATAGGCAAAAGCATTGGAAAAAGAGACTGAGATCTAATGTTGATAAAAAGGGATTAAAAGGTGTCAGTGATATTTTGTTTAAAAAATATAAAATGAAAACATCTTATCCTGCTTCAGTTCGTTTTTGGTGTAGCGATGACTCAATATGTCCAACAGAAATAAAATTGTTGTTAAAAGCCTTAAAATATAACCAAGAAGAGGTACAGAAAATTAGTGACACTATGAATGTTATTAAAAGGGCACATATTAGTGCTGGGAGTATTATTTCAAAAAAATTAATGTTTGAACTTTCTGAACTCTCGAATGAGATCCACACTGAACTTCAAGAAAAAGGTTATTATACTTTTAGATCTCATGAATTTGATGGGGCTTCCTTTAACATAGAAAGAGTAGTTTCAATCGACAATACAATACGAACTGTACCTTCAACAAATATAATGAGGGTAATGAGTTTAGATTAAGAAATGAAGGAGTAATGTAAATGAACTTAGAAAATTCATTGTCTAATAGAGATAAAGTTCATAGCAATGTGAAAGAAGAGATAATTGGTCCATCACAGATAAGAACTCATTATAAGGAGTTTAATCCTGTCGGTACTTCAATATTTGAAAATAAGGATGAGTTTTATGAACCTCACTACTGGATTGTAGGGGGGGAGAAGGAAGAAGTGTTACAGAGAGAAACTCCTAGTCAACGGTATGTAAGTGGCATGTTGTATCCTTTAAAAACTAGTTCTGCCGACGAAACTTCCCTTGAAAGTCCTATACATAAAGAAAATGAAGAAATATCACAAGAGGGAGAAGATTTAGAGGTAGATCAAATAACCAATGCTGATGACGAAGAAAGTTCAGAGGACCATGGTGAGGTTGAGTTACTGCCACAATCAAATGATTTTATGCCTTCTACAATGGGACTAACATTTTGTGTTGATAAAAATGTTCCTAATTTACAAGTGAAAATTGAGGGAGGTACTTACACACCACATAGTGTTTATTTGAAGGGAGAAAGTCAAAAGACACAAAAATGGTGGTTACGTGAGACAATACAAGGATTTTGGAATTTGGATATAGAGGATCTTTGGAAAAATAAAGAGAAAAAACATAATGTGTCTTTGAAGAATAAGAAGGACCAAGACATTAGTCATTTAGACATCCACTTTCAAGGCCGTATTCGAGAAATTAACAATAAATATATCATTACTATTAGTGTAACTAACCGTACTAAAGACAACGGTAAATTTAATCTTCAGCAACTTATTTTATTTCAGTCCAAAGTGAGCATCTCTACTCCGGATAATTACAGTTTCTCATTCTATCCTAAAGATTATCAGATGAAGAATGATATGAGTGATGAAGAAGCGTCAACAGAATTACTTTACAAAAATGAATATGTGTATGCTTTTGGACATGGTTGTTCAACACACTGGGAGCAAAATCAAGAGGTAATACAAGAGATATCTTCTACTTTCATGCCTGAGTATGAATCTCTAAGTATGACACCTAACATTTATATAAAAGAAGGTAATAAAAAAGTAGAACTTGAAATAAAAATGAGTGACTTAGCGGGTTTATCTTCAGATAAAGGTCCAGGTGAGATTTTACAACCATTAATTAAAGGTTATGGTGATTGGATAAAAGAAAAGGAAGCAGAGTTGGGTTCTATTCCACTCCCTTTAAAGCCTGCAGCAGAGAGGCACATTAAACTGTGCAAAGAAAGTTTGGAAAGAATAAATAAGGGGTTAGAGTTACTTGAGGATAAAAAAGCGTTAAAAGCATTCAAACTTGCTAACCTAGCAATTTTACTTCAACAGAGGAATGGTAAAGTTATCAGAGATGGTAAAGTCGAAAATGGAAATATTATTTTTGATAAAGATATAAGTGATAATGTAGAGGATGAACAATCGCTTAAGTATGCAGACAATACTTGGAGAGCCTTTCAAATTGCTTTCATTTTAATGTCTATGGAATCTTTAATAAACGAAAAATCAAAGGCTAGAGAAATAGTGGACCTCATCTGGTTTCCAACAGGTGGTGGTAAAACAGAAGCCTATCTAGGAGTGGCCGCTTTCCAAATGATTTATCGCAGATTAAAAGATCCATACGACTCAGGTGTTGATGTCTTAATGAGATATACACTGAGATTATTAACTGCAGACCAGTTTCAACGCTCTTCAAGGCTGATATGTGCATTAGAATATATTAGAAAGACAAAAGGTCAACTAGGAGAAACACCGTTTTCAATTGGTATTTGGGTAGGATCAAAAACTACTCCAAATAAAAATAATCAAGCAAAGACTGAACTAGAGAAGTTAAGAAAGCAATCAAAAGATTGTCAAGAGTTTATCGTAAATAATTGTCCATGGTGTGGAGCGAAAATGGGTTATTATTCGGAAGAAAGAAGTAAAAAGAAACATTACTTTGGATATAAAGCAGGGAATAATGAGTTAGTTTTACATTGTCCGGATAGTAACTGTATGTATAATGATGAATTACCTATTTACTTAGTTGATGAAACAATATACAAAAAGAGACCGACATTTTTGATAGGAACGATAGATAAGTTCGTTCAATTAGTATGGAAGCCCGAGGCAAGGTCGTTATTTGGGTTAGGCAAAAATGGAGAACGAGTAGTGAGCCCTCCATCATTAATTGTACAGGATGAATTACACCTTATTTCTGGTCCTTTAGGAACTTTAGCCGGTTTATTTGAAACCTTGATTGAAGAGTTGTGTTTAAAGAATATTGATGGTGAAACTATAAAACCTAAAATAATTTCGGCCACTGCTACAATAAATCAATTTAATGAACAAGCGTTAGCGTTATTTGGAAGGGAAAATGCAAGGCTTTTTCCTAGTCCAGGGTTAGATAATAAAGACTCTTTCTTTGCCAAGCCTGCTTATTATGATGAAACTGAAACTAAACCTATGCCTGGACGAAAGTATGTTGGTGTGTACACTCAAAAAGTAAGAATAATGATGTCACAAGTTATGACTTTTTCATCAATCTTACAGGCATCTTCAGAGATAGAACGGACTGAAAGAGATCCGTACTGGACGTTGCTAACATTTTATAATACCCTCCGTGAATTAGGCGGTGGCTTAACTTTAACTCAAACAGACATCCCACAATATTCAAATGCAATGGCTAAAAGAAAAGGTATGTCAAAGGATATTAGGTATATAAATAATTATCTTGAATTAACATCTAGAAAACAAAGTCACGAAATATCTAAAACTATTGATGATCTCAAAGTAAGTTATAAACCAGAGCAAAGTAAAAAAGATAAAGAAGTAATAGATTTATGTTTAGCATCTAACATTATTGAAGTAGGTGTAGATATAGATCGCCTTTCAGTAATGGCAATTGTTGGCCAACCTAAGATGACCGCTCAATATATCCAAGTTAGCGGTAGGGTAGGGAGAAAATGGAGTGAGCGTCCGGGCCTTGTGTTCACTTTATATGCTAATACAAAATCAAGGGACAAATCACATTTTGAACACTTTAGAGAATATCACCAACGTTTGTACTCACAAGTCGAGCCTACAAGTGTTACCCCTTTTTCAGACTCTTGTTTAGATAAAGGCTTAGAAGCAGTACTTATTGGCTTTCTTCGTCAAGCACTTAATCAATACATTGCATACACTCCAGACTGGAGAGAAATAGAGAAATTTATGAGTGAAAAAATTGTTCCTTTTTATAACCGTTTAGTTAAGAGAGTAGAATTGGTTGATAAAGAACAAGTAGATGAATTTAAGAGTAGATTTAAGAAAATATTAAAGAATATCGAATTAGGTTCATATAACTCCTGGGAGGTTGACAAAGAAGTTGAAGGTTATATGTATTCTGCTGGTAAAAATATTCCTCCTGCGTTAAAAAAGAATTCATCACCTATGATAAACTCTCTTCGTAATGTAGATGCTGAGTGCAGAGGTTTAATAGTTTCTTTATATCAATCTATGGAAGAGGACAGTCAGAGTAGCAGTTGGGAGGATTTGCTATCATGAAACATATCCCTTTAAGAAGTAGTCAATTAATTACAACATTTGGCCCTGGCGCACTTATAATAAGTCCAACAGGAGAATCGGCATTAATAGGATCATTAGATAAATGGTTTTATGACAAGAATGATAACAAAGCACAAGAAATGAATGAATTTGAAATTGTTGAACCCAGACTACGATCAGCACTTAAAGTCGATAAATTATTTATGCCACCTGATTTTAGAGAAGGCTATCGTTTTAAAGGAGACGATTTAGGCAATGCACAATCCAACACTGACGTATATATTCCATTATTAAGGTTTCCCACATGGCAGTATTGTCAATATTGTAAAACGCTACATCAAGCCCAGTTATCTAATAGGTCTAGTTGGCTATTATGTAAAGGATGTAATAGAAAAAGTAAGATGATACAAGTCCCATTTGTAATAGTATGTGAACACGGTCATTTATCTGACTTTCCATGGAGAGAATGGGTTCATAAAGATCAAGATACTACATGTAATGGGTTAATGAAGATTGTGTCAACAGGAGGCGCTACTTTAGATTCTCTTAAAGTCAGTTGTAGTTGTGATAAAGAAAGGTCTTTACGGGGAATTATGTCTAGAAGGAGTAATTCTGAACAAGAGGAAAACGGTGTAAGTGAACTAAGTAGAATGCTCAATGATTCTGAGGAATTATATGAGTGTCCTGGAAATAAGCCTTGGTATGGTTCAGAAAAAGAATCTGAACCATGTCATGCCTACCCAGTAGCAGTTCTTAAAAATTCTATAAATGTTTATTTTCCAAATAAATTAAGTGCTATTTATCTTCCAGGAGAAAATAAAAATGCAGAAGAAATAATAAATATATTTGAAAGAAATTTTATCACTCCTTCACTCCTGAACATGACAGGAGATGAGACAATGCAGGATAAAATTAAATATGTTAAGAGGTTCTGTCCTTCAATAATAGAAGATTTTAATGAAAAAGATATTGAACTTGCCATTCTATATACAGAAGGTGAAATAGAAATTGAAACATTTGAAGGAACTAACCCAAAGAACATAGAGAACCATTTACGCCAAAAAGAGTTTGAGACCCTAATATCTGAAGTGGATAATAAAAACTTGAAAGTCAAAACAGCATGGATTAAAGGTAATAGTTCGGATAACGGAATAAAGACGTTCTTTAACAAGATTAATAAGGTGACAAAATTAAAAGAAACGGTTGCATTAACCGGATTTAATAGATTAAGTTCTAATGGTGATAGTGATGATAGCAAACAAATAGTTAAAGGGAAGAACCTTCTTTTTAAATATCCTGATAAACCAGAAAACAACTGGTTGCCTGCATATAAAGTATTTGGAGAAGGAATATTTTTCACATTAGATGCGGATAAGTTACTAGAATGGGAAAACAATCATATAGTGAGAAATTACTTTAATAGGATGTTAACTAATGCTGAAAAATCAGGTATGGATATTAGTGAATCATTTACTACACCAAAGCAAGTTTTATTGCATACTTTATCACATTTAATAATTAATGAACTTGCATTAACTTGTGGCTATAATGCAGCCTCACTAAGAGAGAGGTTATATTTAGATGAAAATCAATCCGGTCTTCTTATTTATACATCCTCAGGTGATATTGATGGTACATTTGGAGGCTTAGTAAGAATGGGGAGAGAAGATTACTTTTTTCAAATTGTGAAGAAAGCGTTGGATAAAGCAAAATGGTGTAGTTCCGATCCTGTATGTTCAGAAATTGGTAAAGAAGCAGGTCAGGGTGTAAATAACATTAATGGAGCATCATGTCATAGTTGCTCATATTTACCTGAGACATCCTGTGAGAGTGTTAACTTATTTTTGGATAGAACATTACTAGTAGACCCTGAAATAGGATTGTTTAATGAAATCTAGAACATCTAAAATATGAAATTATTTAAATAGTTTTAATGGTTGATTTGCTATAAAAACTCTTGAAAAGAACAGAGGTGATTCAATTCTCTGTTCTTTTTGTATGAAATTAGATCTATATTGTTCGATGAAAATTTGCTAATATTTACATATGAAAGTGAGGGGAGTAAATTGTTTTTTGATAGACAAACTCAGGAAGAGCAAGAACACTACATTAAGTTGTTACAAGTTGTAGGTTCACTCTCTAATTTATTTAGTGAGAACAAAACGCCGTATTTATACTACAGAGCCGCAGAGAATATTTTTTGTAAAGCATTAAACGCTAATAACCTCGCTAGAGGTGACGTATCCTTTGATGCTTTTAAAGGAAATGTCGGTATTGGCTTAAAAACTTTCGTTCATGGGAATGGGAAAAAGTTTGAAAAAATTGCCGAGTTCAATAAAGATCTAGAAAAGTTTCGAGGATTAGATGCAGAAGAAACAATGCAAAAAATTGTGGAATTACGAAATGAACGAATAGCCGCTACCGAACGTGCACATGGGACTAATGAAATGATTTATCATCTAGTCACTAGAAAAGATGGAAAATTTGAGATATATGAAGAGGAAATGCATTATATTGATATTGATACACTAAAGTTAGATAAAAAGAAGACAACGGATAAAAATATCTTCTTTAAAGATAAACATGCGAATTATAAGTTTTACATTGCAAAAAGTACATTATATAAACAATTCTTTTGTGAAAACCCAGTTGCTTCATTCAATGTAGAGATCTTAGATAATCCTTTTGAGTTCTTATTGTCAAAGGATTCACAGCAATACTATATGGTACATGAATCAGAAGAAGAAAAGTACGAACAAATTTATTTACCTCTTTATTCAGCAAGAAGTGGTGAAGTGGAAGAGAAAAGTGGTTTAAATCAATGGAATGCAGGTGGTAGATCAAGACATGAAGATGAAGTCTATGTTCCTATCCCTTCTTGGATTCATAAACAGTTTGAAGGTTTCTTCCCATTTGACAGGCATACAGGGGATAAAGCACCGTTTATTTTAGTTTTACCAGATGGTAAAGAGATTGATGCAAGTATTTGTCAAGGTGGGGGGAAAGGATTTATGAGTAATCCAAACAAGGAATTAGGTTATTGGATACTTCGTACCATTTTACAAATTCCGGTTGGTCAACTTGTAACTTATGCAGACCTAGATCGTGTTGGCATAGATTCTGTTCTTATCACAAAATACGATGAACATCGTTTCAAAATTAATTTCGCTTCCAAAGGTTCTTATGATGAATTTGAAGGTGAATTTAAAGATTGATAAGTGATGAAAGATACGAACAATACTAGTGCTAAATTGCCCATACAAAATATAAGTTTTAGGAAATTAAACACAGGGGGCAGCCATTATCCACAAAACATGATAAAATAAAGTATGCTTAAATCGGACGGAACATAAGTTCGTGTGGAGGTGTGCTTATAATGACAATTGATAATGACTATAAATATACTGTATCCTCACTTTTTGCAGGTGTTGGTGGGATAGATAAGGGGTTTGAACAAGCAGGAGCCAATGTCATCTGGGCTAATGAAATGGACAAGAATGCTTCTATAACCTATAGAAAGAACTTTAATCATGTTTTAATTGAAGCAGATATCAGGGATGTACATGAATTTGAAATGCCTGATGATACTGACATAATCACGGCCGGTTGGCCATGTGTTGCATTTTCAATTGCTGGTGAACGGCATGGAATGAAATATAAATGCCATGAATGTGAGCATATCCATATGGTGTCATATAATGAGTATGTTAATGGAGCAGTATGTCCAGAATGTGGAGGAAAAACAGAGGCAATTGATCCTAGAGGGACTCTTTTTTATGATGTAGTACGTTTTATTCGTTCTAAAAAACCTAAAGCCTTTTTCTTAGAAAATGTAAAAAACCTACATGGTCATGATGGAGGAAGAACATTCCAAGTAATAGAACAAATGCTTCGGGATAGTGGATATCATTTTGAGAGTCGCATTTACAACACAATGGATTATGGGAATATTCCTCAAAACAGAGAACGTGTTTTTATAGTAGGTTTTAGAAATAAAAAGGCGTTACAGAAATTTGAATGGCCAAATAAAGTGCCGTTAACACTTACTATTGATGATGTATTAGATCGTCAAGACAAACAAAATGATAAATACTACTATGATGAAAGTTCTCAATACTATCCAATGTTAAGCGAATCCATGAATAGGAAAGACACAGTTTATCAACTAAGACGTGTATATGTTAGAGAAAATCAAAGCAATGTTTGTCCTACACTAACAGCCAACATGGGGGCAGGTGGGCACAATGTTCCTTTAATCATCGACGATTGGGGGATAAGGAAATTGACGCCGAAGGAGACCTTTAGGTTTCAAGGCTTCCCGGTTGATAATGACTACAAACTTCCAGAGGATATGGCAAATTCTCATTTATATATGCAAGCAGGTAATGCAGTGAGTGTTCCTGTTATTAGGAGGGTTGCAGAGAGACAACTAGAGGCCCTAAATAGTGTATATAAAAAGAATCGTTCATCTAAAGTAAAAGAAGATAAGGAAGCAGTCACGACTGCATAAAAAGAACCCGCTTCGGCGGGTTCTTTTTTATACCTTCACGGTATTAATATATTCATCTAAAAATGCAAATGCTTTTTCTATGTATGCTTTCTCTTGTCGATAATGTTCATATTGTGGTTTAACAGTTTTTAAGTTTTTGTAGTAATAAAATTTTAAAGATGTATAACTGTTAAATAGATGCTCGTCTTCAATTAAATCGTCCTTTAGTTCTTCCATGATTTGCAACAAATCAGAGACATTAATAAATTTTTCGTTTTGTTTATTTGCTTTCATATTGATGCTTCCAACTCCTACCTAATTATATTTTTATCTTGCCAATAAACTTCTTTTTATCTAAAATAAATTCCTTTAAATTTCATAAAACGTGCAGTTTTTGAAAAACTGTAAGCAAAAAAGAAGCAGTACAATGGACGAAGCATATAATCACTAGAATGTATTTCCGTTACATGATGATTAGAACTCCCGATATCTTGTAACATGCTTCTTATATTCTGATGGACCTTATTTACTCTTCCAGTATCCGCTTCACCAAAATTAAAAATAATCTCCCTTTGTGTTGTACACTCTTTTTTTACCCATGATAATCTCCTCCTTTCCTGTAACTACTTATTTATTTATAGGTTTTTCTCGAAATATAACTACACATATACCAAGTGGTATTCCACTTCAAATATATATAAGAAGAAAAATAACGAAAAATATAGTCTCATAATTGCATCTGTAATCCGAGTTATAAAAAACGAAGGTGATTGTCTAAGATTAAAAATAGAAACATAGAAGCGGTCCCATATTTTTTGGGGAGTATTTTGTGAGGCCAATATACTTGTAAAACTCTCTTTTTCATATGCAGGAGTGAACACTTATTCGTATAAATGAACAAGTGTAATCAAAAAATCTGTAGATAATATGGAGGAGATAACTTATGAAAGAAAGCAACATTAACCCCACTTCGAAATTTCAGGATATTCAAGAGAGTGTACTCTCTCACGGAGAATACACTTTTATAGTTTCAAGGAACAAAATTCCGCTTCCAGTCAAACATTTAATCCAGTCGGATTACCACTATTGTGTGTATATTATCCGCCATGATAATTTAAAACAAATGGATAAGTTCAATGTGCTTTGCTATCACGATTCTCATGTAGATTTAAAAAGTTTATTACACAAGAATTATCCGAAGTTTCAAGAGTTCATTCTCGATAAAATAGAACTGTTTAACTTCTACCAGTTAGCCAGAGAATTAGACGAAGAATATCTTATCGATAAGGAGCAGGAGTAATATCCTGTTCTTTTTTATGTGCTTTTTTGTCGATAAGGCCGAATAGATATTAAAAAAATAATTGTATATAAAGCAGAAAAAACTCTCCATGTATTGAAAATAATAAATAGAGAAAGGAGGAATAGGTATGAAAGAGTACATAAAGAAAATTGAAGTAGAACATTTAAATATAGATTTTTCTTTAAGTAAAACAAACGTGTTACTTGTTCTATATAAAAAAGGATTAATCAATGAAACAGAATTTATTTTATTGAAGAAAGAATTTTTAAAATATGATCTTCAAGTGTCTCAAACAACCCAATATTTTAGTTCATTTAATAAAAAAATTAAAGGGGATGATCTAAATGAAAGTATAGATAAAGTTGAAAACCTATTGTTATATATTCCATAAAAAGAAGGAGGGAGATACATATGGAAAAAATGAGTTATGAAAATTTAAAAAGAATAAACCTGTTATTTGTTCAACAGGGTGGTTTACATATTATAAAAAATGAAAATAATGTAATTCTATATTTCTTTGATAATCAGGGGAACGAAGTAGATTCAACCGTCTTAACATGGAAAGAATTTGAACAGATTAAACAAAATAAATACATTAATTTTAGATTTACTGTTTAAGTATTTCAGCAGGTTTTACACACGATAGCAAGTCATTAAGTGACTAAAGTGGATAATTTTCCAGGTCGTAGTATGAAGCCAATAACATGATAATTGTTAATATCTTTAATGCTGCTTTTTCATTGGATGCACGTTATAATAGTATTTGTAACCAAAATTGTAAATTAAAGGAGTGTTTAGTTGTGGAAGACTTCTATTTATCAAAATTGCATCGCAATGTGGTTATAGTTGGAATTTTTATATTTTTTAATACTTATTTCTTAATCCTGTTACCTTTGGCAATTGTTGAAACAGATATCCCGCTTTGGCAATTGTATGCATTGAATATTTTTGCATGCACGATGGGGGCATTGTTTATGCGGAAGATCCTTGTCCCAACATGGAGGACGGTAATTCGTAACGATATCGAGAAAATGCCTATTCATATGCAAGTGTTTATGTATTTCACTTTGCTTATAATTGCTGTTCTTAGTGGAGTGGTGGTCAACTATGGAGAGAACAACTTGTTTTATGCATTTTATGTACCTGCTAGCGGACTGATGGGGGCTTTCATATACGATATGTGGGCTTCCACCTACCTTAAAGTTTGGAGAGAGTATAGTAAGAAAGAAAGATTTGAAATTGTGCAAAAGTCTTAGTTAATATGCAGGCATAAAGGAATTTATAAGGAAATGAAAGGGTAGGATTCTTTAAACATAATTATCGTTAAAATGGAAACGATTAAAGCAGATAGTTACAGTGCTTAAGTTTTATTACTGTAGTAATCTGCTTTTTTTGTGGTTTATTAAATTATGTGAAATAGGAGGTGCATTATTAGGTAATGTAGGTGTAAGTCCTAGGTTCTGTGCTCAATAGTTAATTACAAATAAGTAAAATATAAAAAAGGGGACTAAGAATGAGGAAACTATTTCTTTTCTGTTATTACTTAGGATTATTAACAGGTGCAATGGGCCTGTTAGCAGTAGCAGGGGATTTATTTATATTTAATAAATCTATATTTAACAATGCAGACAATATCCAGTTTTTCATATTAATTGCATTTAGTTTTATCATTAAGTATTTTATTTTGCCTAAAACGAATAGTAATAAGGTTAATTAAAAGAAAATTAAAAGGTATCAATATGGACTTATTAAGAAGTTATTTCCCTTAAGTATCTTATAAGCAGGTTTATAAAATACTTATCAAGGTTTAATAACATTTAAAACTATAGAGTAATAAAATTACGACTTTTTAGCCTCTTATAAGTTTGTTTATAAGGGTCTTAATAAGTCTTTTATCAAAGTTTATTAATGAATAAAGAATATTGTTTATGGCATTCTAATAATGTAAGGATTGGCATTTAATTTATGCCGGCCCCCGCGGGGGCCGGCATAAATTAAAAAAGTCACTTGCCAACCCCTCATAATAACTTTAAACTCCTCGTTGGACCAA